>NZ_JACJUP010000514.1:0-4502 GCF_014748295.1 Planktothrix sp. FACHB-1355
CTTCCGATCTTAGCTAATACATTTATTAAGCTTATTCAAAATAAAAATGAGCCAGAAGCAAAGAAATATCTTGAAGCACTCGCTACAGTTTTGTTTCTGGTAACTGGAAAGTCAGATAATAATAGCAAATGTCAATTACCGATTTATTTAAGAGATGAGGCTGGTTGGGAATCGCTACCAGCTATAAGAAGAAGTCAAGGAAAAAGTTTAGTTTATTATAAGAAGATTCCTAGAGTATTGAAAGCAGAAGCTTATATGAAAAATGTTGCTGATTTATCAGTTAATAGAGATCGGCAACAAGAACTTTTACAGGAGTTTGTTAAGTTCGTTTTGAAAGATGAGTCTTGCGTATCTCAGCTATGGAGCATTGGCCATAGCTATATAATGTTGAAGCAGTTTCAGAAGGAGCGTGATTTACTTGCTCCTCTTATTATTTTTCAAGTTAGAGGCTCAGTTTCAGCTTCAGGTGGACACAAACCAGAGATCTTGTTAAGGGAGAGATTTACAGAGTGGGGACTTCAAGCAGGCATTGACTTTAACATGACAGATGTAGTCGTTGAGCCTGAAGCAACAAAAATTGCAATTAAAGAAACTGAGCAGCTTGAGGCAGAACAAGAACTACTAAACACTACTGATGAAAAGCAAGAAGAGGTAGGTGAAGTTAAGAAAACTCGCGCCTATGATTTTGTATTACCATTTAAAACATCAGGTTGGAAACCCAGGATATTTATACAGTGTCAGTTTTATGCGGGTGATTCTGGTAGTGTTTCTCACAAAAATATAGATCAAACAGAAACTTCCCGAAATTATGTTCTTGGATTTATACCAGATGCCCGTTTTATTGAATATGTAGATGGAGCAGGTTATTTTTCTTCCCTCAACGGTGATTTGAAAAAGTTATTGTCAAAGCCTACAACAACCTCATTTTTCCAAGTAAGAAGCGCAGCGGTTCGACTGCGGAGAGAATTACAGGAGATAGGCTTTTTAGTACCTTTATCATTAGAGCAAGCTATTGCACGGTCAGATGGGGATAGAGACAATACCAAGCAGATTCTCCAGCATTCAGGATACTCTGATTTAGAGATAAATAGATGTTTGCAAACTTCTTTAGAGCGAAATTTAATTTTTGAAGTTAATGGTAACCTCTCGCTCCAAGAAAATAGGCGTTCTCTAGTTAGGAGATCGGAAGAGGTATTTTCTTCTTGATGTAATTGCTCAACATGGAAAACCAGCGGAACGCAAAGGAGAATTAGTAGGTTCAATCATTATTCCTGGGTATGGGCCTTTTTATGGCATAAAGTTGACTAATTTAGTGGCTGAAGCTTCTCAACTTGCTCCAGGTTTTCGTAATGATTGGTCTAACCCAAAGGTGATAATGGAAGATATTAATTGGCTTTGTGATGAGCGTTTAGCAATGCTTTGTTAAAAAATAATTACTGACAAACTCTTGCTTGGCACTTAAGATTTTGGCTTACCAGTCTTTTGCACAATATAGTGCAAGGGACGAAAGAGAAATTTGGCTGGTGATGCAAAGGTGATCTTCCGCTATTCTTAGCGGTTAAATAATGAGTTTTTTAGGAAGTCATTCTATAAAAGTTCACAAGTTTTCTTTACTAAAGCATTACCCAATTCCCTCGGTTCTAGCTTATACAATCCACCCCCATACACGCGCCCCTCACCCATCAGTGCTTCATCAGAAATACGATCGAGCGCCGACCACACCTCTTTCAGCAATTTTGGCTTCTCTAAAAGCACTTTGGCAAGAGCAGGCTTAGGATACAACATCAAGTAAACATTGGTAGCTGTCGCCCTTGAATGATTGAGGATAAATCGAAAAGGTCTACCTCTACCAGTATCCTGACGACCCATATAAGTACAGAGGAACGGAGAAGGAGGACGCTTTTCCTGAGCATACCAGGGAGAGCGATGCTTGCAGAGATAGCGATCGCAAATCCCCTGCCCTACCCCCATCTGCAAATATTCCCAAAGCGAAGGATACTTAGCTTTCACCACATCTGGGGGTAAATCGCACGATAGCAGAAAAAGCTGGTGAACGAGAATCGGATTTCCCAAGCCATCTGCTTCAATTTCATCCACGGATAACAGCCGGGGAGAAGGCAAAACTGGCTGTAAAAACTCGCTCGGCAATTGATATGCAGAAATTTGCTCCGGTGTCAACACAAAAAAATCATTCGCTCCCGTCGCCAACCCCCGTTTTATAGTGAATAAATCCTTCAGCTTCAAAGGCTGTTCTTGAGAACTCACTCTACCAGACACCAACCCAAACTTAGTCCACTTAGCTGTACCGCGTAACGACTCCAACGACATCATCACAGACATCTTAGGTTCTGTCAGACTTCCCCCGTAGGTGAACTCAACAGCATGGTTAGCAGGTGGTAAAGCTTTCTTAAACCAAACCACTGCGGACGATACCAACGCATCCTCAAATTGTACGTCCACCGGATCGAAACAATGAATTCGCAGCAAAGTGACGCGGTTGAGCAGATAATCCTTAATTGGCTGTCCGTAATTTACATCCATTAATCCAGTAGGAATCAGCCACCCAGCCAACCCATCAGTCGCCATCCAAGCATCTGAAATACATAAGAAATGACAGTAAAGACTAGCCAACTGACTGAGTTTTATTCCGGCTGTCTGTTCTGTTACCCGTTGCAACCGCAGCTTTTCAACTCGGCTCAAATGATGATGTCGGACATAAGGAGGATTGCAAATAAGCAAATTAGCTTTAGTATTGTCAGAATTGGGTGGTACAGCCTTGGTAAAATCTGCAATATTTAGTTGAAGTGGAGTATCGCGCCAAAGTTCGATCGCTTCATCTCCATAATGAGGGTCAATTTCGTATGCGATCGCTTCTACAATTTGCGATAAAGAAAATTGCTGCAATAATGCAGAGTAGAACGCTCCCGTCCCCAAAGCCGGGTCAAGAAAACGAATTTTTTGATCTGTTGGTAATAACGTTTTAGCATATTTCAAAATATCTGCTGCTAATGCTGTAGGCGTGGCAAACTGACCCAACTTATTTCTCTCTGTTTGGGTTTTTGCACTATCCAGTTGTAACTGTCGCAAAGTTCGTATTGATTCTGTGGTAGTTAAATTCATATCCCAAACACTGCTAAGTCTTCTATTCGATGTTCCCATACCCAGTCAATCCCTTCAGCAGCTTCATAACCCAAATAACCGCTATCGAAATAACCGCAAAGAAACAGAATGAAACGGATATTCTCACCGTAGTTATTGCGTAATTGAGCCATCTTAACTGCTTCTTCTTTCCTTCGCTTATTGGGATTGGTATAGTCTCCGGCGGATTTCGCTTCAATCAAAAGCGGTAGCTCATCTGAACTCGACTGAAGAGGTTTAATTACAACATCAATTGGGATATTAATTTGTTTAGTACCTCCCTGTAAAACTATGGGAATGTTGAGTCGAAAGGAAAAAGTACCAGGCTGCATTCTCTCAAAACTTAATCGGGTTCCTCCCCCAATATACGAGTAGCCGCGCTCTTCCAGCCATTGCCTAATCATAGCCAACTGTCTGCGCTCTTGCGCGTTGCGAATAATTGGATCAGAAATAGCACCACACAAACGGTCTGCAACAATTGTCGCTGCTCGGTGAATTTCTGTATCAGTTGGTTGCCGTCCCGTGTCCAACCATGAGAAGATATCTTTGTCTGCTAGTCTGGCAATGATTTGACTGATTTTTCTCAGTTCTGTATCCAGAATAGCCCGCTCTGTTTTGGGTGGAATTCGCTGTTTTTCTTCCATATTCTTGACTAAGTTGGACGACACCCCAGCTAAACCGATCAGACGGTCACGCGCAATGGGTGGTGCTGTCGCCATCCTTAGAATAGGAAGAACAGATGGATACTGTTGCAGTATACCAGGTGTAATATTGGTGAGATTAGCTGTCTGTTGTAATGCCGATTCGACTTGTTGAGTGGTAACTAAACGAGTATCGCGGTAAGCTTGAGGAGCGAACTGCATAAACCAATTGTTGTAGAAATCAACCGACTGGGCAATATCTGACTTCCACAAATGTGGTTTATCCGCATTTACTGACACTCCTTGACCTCCAACCGCGACACTCGATTAAGTAATTTAGAGGAACGGGGAAGGAGGACGCTTTTGGGAGAGCATACCAGAGAGAGCGATGCTTGCACTCTTAGCGTGAAGCGTAGCTATCCCGTAGGGAATCGCTCTCCCCCTCTCTTACTCATTAATAGTTTCTGCTGCTTTACCCTTACCTTGAAGTCTAGCCAAACGTTGTTCTCGCAAACCAGCTTCTACCATCGCAATTAATTCATCAAGCTGGAGTGTGACTAAATCGATTTGTTGGTTAACTTCGCGCCACCTAGCAACACTTCGCGCTCTCGTCTGGGGGTCTGGTATTTGAGCTTGTTCATTCATGGCAGATTCCAGTTTTGTTTAGTTTCAGAAATGCTTGCCTCTACAGCACCGATTAATGCCTCAGTTTGCTGAATGGTT
>NZ_JACJUP010000515.1:0-4503 GCF_014748295.1 Planktothrix sp. FACHB-1355
GAAGCAGAGACAATCGGAGGAAGGAAAGCAAGTGTTGCAATTGTTCGTTTTCGGGAAGGAGATCGAGTTCTTCGAGAGATCGATCGAGAGTCAAACCAGAACGATAGAGAATGCGAAAAGCTTTTTTGAGATATCCGAGTTCAGCAGAAGTAAAACCGGCGCGTTTAATGCCAACCAAATTGAGACTTCGCACACGCGAAGGGTTGCCCTCGACTAACATATAAGGAGGCACATCGCGATCGATCCGACTCATACCGCCCACCATTGCCAGAGTGCCAACACGAACAAATTGATGGATACCCAACACCCCGCCAATCACAGCTTTTGACTCAATGTGAACGTGACCGGCTAAGGAAACATTGTTAGCAATGACCACAGAATTTTCGATCGCACAATTGTGTGCGACGTGAACATATGCCATCAAGAGATTGTGATTGCCAATAACCGTTGCCTCACCTGCATTGGTAGCGCGATTGATAGTGACATATTCGCGAATCTTATTGCCATCGCCGATTTTCACCGAACTAAGGGAGCCATCGTATTTTAAATCTTGGGGTTCCAAGCCAATTGCTGCGCCGGGAAAAATTTCGTTGCGTTCGCCAATTTCTGTTGGCCCTTCAATCACTGCATGATGACCGATAACAGTTTCGGCACCAACTTTTACTTTTTCGCCAATCACCGCATAAGCGCCTACCCGAACAGAGGGGTGCAGCTCAGCGTGGGGATGAATTACAGCTGTGGGATGAATCAGGGTAGGCATTTGTGAGTTGTGTGCTGCTAATTGCTAGTTATTAATTGGGAAGTGAGAAAATTTAAAATTTTAGATGGCAAAATAGGAGATTGAATTTCAATCTAAAATCTAAAATCTAAAATCTAAAATCTAAAATTCTCCATCACCCATTACCAGCTTTAGTCTACAAGGGAAAACATCAGTTCGCCTTCGCAAGCCAGTTGGCCGTCCACTTCAGCACGAGCCTGCATTTTACCAAAGCGACGCCGCTTGACGCATAGCAGTTCCGCAGTCATCACCAGTTGGTCGCCCGGTACGACAGGACGGCGGAAACGGACGCCATCAATGCCAGCAAACACAAACAAGCTGCCTTCAATATCGGGTAACTGAGTCAAAACTATACCACCAACTTGAGCCATAGCTTCCACAATCAGTACACCCGGCATCAGGGGACGTCCGGGAAAGTGACCTTGAAAATGAGGTTCGTTGATGCTAACGTTTTTAATTCCGACTGCCAGCTTTCCCGGCACATAATCGATAATCCGGTCTACGAGTAAAAAGGGATAGCGGTGCGGCAGCAGATTCTGAATTTCTTCGATCGTCAAAATTGTTTTGGTAGATGTCGCAGAACCATTGCCTAATTTTACTTCTGTTGAAGTTTGGGAGTCGGGTGTGTTTACGTCAATCAATGTGGACATGAGTGGATAGATGGATGCTGGTGTGTAAGTGCAGAAGAAGGGACTGGGTAAAGTCAAAAGTCAAAAGTCAATCATTCAAAAATCTCCTAATTTCTCATCCCCAGTCCCTGTTGTTGCAACAACCGCGCCAATTTGACATGCAGGTTGTGGCTGGCTTTGTAGGCGAGGAAGTGGGCTACCGGAAAATTTCCCAGTAAGCTCAGATCGCCTACTAAGTCTAAAATTTTATGACGCACTGGCTCATTTGGAAATCGTAATGGAGGATTAATCCAACCGGACTCACCGCAAACGATCGCATTTTCCAAACTGCCTCCTTTAATTAAACCCTTAGCGCGTAACTCATCGATCTGGTGTGCCAAACCAAAAGTACGAGCGGGAGCGATCGCCACAGCAAAACTTTCCCTGCTTGGCGACCAACTGTACCACTGATTGCCGATCGCTGGCAAGTCGAAATCAATCCCGTAGCTAAATCGAATTTCCGCCGTCGGTACAGCCGCCACAAAAGCATCGCCTTGATAAATCCAAATCGGTTCTTCGAGTAGTGCAGGCGTCTCGTCTGCATCCGTGTCCGTGTTGGCGATTAATCCTGCTTGAGTGATTTCTTCCACCCAAACTTTAGCCGAACCATCCAAAAGCGGCACTTCCGGGCCATCGATTTCAATCCGAACGTTATCCACTCCCATCCCCGCCAATGCAGCCAACAAGTGTTCTACCGTGCGAACAGATACCGAGTCCTGACCCAACTGAGTCGAGAGAACAGTCTGACTGACAACTTCGAGGCTTGCTGGAATTATTGGCTGTTCTGGCAAATCTACTCGAACAAAGTAGCGACCTTCACCGGGCGATGCTGGTAGGACTCGCACTTTAGTAACAGCGCCGCTGTGGAGTCCGACGCCGGACATTTCAAAGGCATTTGCTAACGTTTGTTGAGCTTTCATTTTTCTTGGGGCTTCAGGAGTTTGTAACTTCTCATTTAAACCAAAATAGAGATATTTTGCAATCCCATATACCCATTAATTTTAGGCATTAAAACTTGGAATATTCTTAGAATAATTATTCAATAAATATTGACTTTCCTACAAAATCAAACTAGCTTACTCACCCTCTATTCCTCGGAATGAACAGGCACTCAAGTAGAGATTAGAGTAATTTTCAATTTAATAACAGCCTACCTAAATATCCAAATCGTGGCGAACCTTTCATTCCCACAACTCTGTATACCCAACGGAAAGACTGTGTTTACATCTGTGTTCATCTGTGTTTATCTGTATTCATCTGTGGTAAAATATATTAAAAAAAAACTTTTTAGATAAATTTTAACCCACACTCCAATAAACAAATGGTCGGCAATACCCACCCTGTAGGGGCGATCGTATTTGGGCGATAAATTTTCGCGCTCACCAAATGCGATCGTCCCGACGAAAAAGTGCAAAACACAGAGAGATTAGAAGCGTTCCCCAATACCGAAGTGAATGCGACTGTCTCCATCATCATTTAGACCGTAATCGACCCGAATCGGGCCGAGAGGAGATTGAATCCGCACCCCAATCCCGTAGCCGAAACCTGTACCGGGCTTACCGCGCACACCCGCCGGGTCTCCAGGTACGCTTCCACCGGTGCCCAAGTCTGTACCGAAATCGACAAAAAGAGCGCCACCGATAATCGAAAAAACGGGGAAACGATATTCAGCAGTAGCCTGGAAATAACTGCGACCGCTACCCAAGTCGCCTTCATCGTAGCCTCGGACAGAGTTAGTACCGCCCAGAGAGAACGCTTCGTAGGGAGGTAAATCGTTCAGCACAGTTCCCGCTTGCAAGTTAAAAGCGAGAGCTTGCGGGCCAGGGGTAAAACTGGTAAATCTGACTGGGACGAAGTAACTGTAGCTACCGCGCAGGCGAGTCAGGAAAACATTCCCCAGACCTATGGGCACAGACTGTTCGAGACCGAACCGCAGTAGGGAACCGCTGGTAGTACGTAGAGGATTGTTGCGTCGATCGCGCACCACACCCAGCTGCACCAATACCAGATCGTCTTTACCCTCACCGCTAAAGCTCAAATCATTACCCAACTCGTCTACCGGACTGATATCGCCATCGCGATCGCGAATCGAAACTCGTTGATATTGCAATCCCAAAGATGCTACCCATTCAGAATCCGCTAGAGGATTTCTCGAAAGCGGACGGTTAAAAGTGACACCACCACCCAAGCGCAGAATGCGAGGTCGATCGTCATTGGGCAGTCTAATTTCCGGGTCACCACCATCAAAAATCAGAGAAATCGATCGGCGTCTGAAGAAATTAACTGTGTAGGAAGTGCGATAAGGGTCGCCACCAATCCAAGGATCGGTGAAGCGGACATCAAACAGCAACTCCCGCTGACCCAACTGCACCTCTGTGCCAATTTTCTGGTTATTACCGCCCAGGTTTTGCTCCTGATAGCTAACCGTACCGAACAAACCGCTAGCAGAACTAAATCCAGCACCAGCTGCGATCGAACCGCTATTCCTCTCCTTCACATTCACAATCACATTCACTTGGCGCGGGTCTTGTCCTGGGTTCAAAGACAGCTGGACATCTTCAAACAAACCCAAACGGAAGACTCGCTGCAAATCCCTTTGCACTTCGTTGCGGTTAAATACCTGTCCGGGTTTGAGTGCCAATTCCCTAGTCACAATATAGGGGCGAGTGCGACCTCGAATTGGCTGACCTTGCTCGTTTGTGGTTTCCCCTTCTTTATTCAAAAAGCGGACTTGAATACTTTCCACCACACCTTCAGCAACAGACAGCGTAACCGTTCCTTCCGGCGAAACTTGCGTGTCTACCACCTGCGCCAACACGTAACCCTTATCTTTGTACCACTGTTCTAAGCGCTTGATGGCTTCCTGCAAGGTGCGGAAGTTGAGAGTATTGTTGTATTGCGGGCTAAATATTTCCTGTACTACGCTCTGTTGCAGAACTCGGTTACCTTCCACCTGTACGGAACGCAACACTGGGTTAGGTTCTACCACAAAAGTGACTCTGACGCCCAAAGCAGTATCGCTAGGTTCCGCTCGCACATTGGAGAAGTAGCCGGTTG
>NZ_JACJUP010000516.1:0-4500 GCF_014748295.1 Planktothrix sp. FACHB-1355
GAAGAGGCAGTAGAAATCATCACCCAAATACATAAATCTGCAATTGCTGTACCGCAAGAGGGTGAAGAAGCGCGGATTTATATTTTAATCGATCGCCAAGACCAACCCTTACTCGCCGACCAATTTCTCGCTTGGCAACAAGCCTGTCCCCGCTGGCAATTGCTGTTGGGAGAACCCTTAGCTCCTTACCATTTTATCTAAAATTATATAAGGACTATAAACCCGGTTTATTCATTAATTTTTAGCTGTGAAATCGATTTTTCCAAAAAACCGGGGTTCTTTGCAAACAAACAGAACTGCGAGGTGCAAAAAAGATGAATTTAAACAGCAAAAATATAAACGATCTCGTCATGTACGATTCGCTTCACTTAACAATGTTCAGCGGTAAAGGTGGAGTAGGAAAAACAACCCTTGCCTGCGGTTTTGCTCGACGCTGGGCGAAACTATTTCCTCACGAACAAATCCTATTAATATCTACAGATCCAGCCCATTCTTTAGGCGATGTCCTGCAAACACAAGTGCTAGACAGCGCCTCACCGTTACCCGATTTACCTAACTTAAGCGTGCGGGCATTAGATGCGAAGAAATTACTAATTGAATTTAAGGCAAAATACGGCAATTATTTAGAAACTTTAGTTGAGCGGGGTAGCTTCGTTGAAGGGGAAGATTTAACGCCTGTTTGGGATTTGGATTGGCCGGGTTTAGACGAAATCATGGGTTTGTTAGAAATCCAACGACTGCTAACAGAAAAAGCAGTCGATCGCATCGTCGTCGATATGGCTCCTTCCGGTCATACTTTAAACTTGTTGGGCATCAAAGATTTTTTAGATATAGTTTTAAATTCCTTAGAATTATTCCAAGAAAAACATCGAGTTATTTTCAAAAGCTTTAAGGGAAAGTATGCGCCCGATGACGTGGATGAGTTTTTAATAAAAATGAAATCTGAATTATCAGAAGGCAAACGCTCGCTGCAAAATAAAGATTTTACTGCTTGCTTGGTAGTTGCGATCGCCGAACCCATGAGCCTTTTAGAAACCGAACGACTTATCGAAAGTTTGCAAGCATTGGAAATAGCTTGCAGCGGCATATTTGTTAACCATATTTTAACAGAAACATCACCCGATTTAGATCGCTATAGCGAACAACAACAATTACTGCAAAAATTCCTCAAACTTCCCGGCAAACAACCAGTTTTTACAATCGCCGAACAAAGATCAGAACCCCTTGGCAGTGCGGCTTTAGACAATATTGTCACTCAAATTCAAAAAATCGATATCGATACAGTTGCAATTGCGCCACCACCGCCCGTACAATGGCCGTCAAAAGTGCCACCCAATTTTAACGATTTTATTGCTGAAAAACGACAACTTATCCTCGTTGGCGGTAAAGGCGGAGTTGGAAAAACTACCGTAGCAGCAGCTATAGGATGGGCGTTAGCAAATCGCTATCCCGATAAAAATATTCGCATGATTTCTATCGATCCAGCCCACTCTTTAGGAGATGCTTTCGGGGTAAAATTAGGACACGAACCCAGTCAGATTACTGATAATTTAAGCGGTCAAGAAGTTAATGCCGAGATAGTCTTAGAAGAATTCCGCAATGATTATTTGTGGGAATTAGCCGAAATGATGAGCGGCGAAGGAACAGAACCTGGGGCGATTAAAATTGCTTACACTCCCGAAGCTTGGCGACAAATAGTAGCGCAAGCTTTACCCGGTATTGACGAAATACTTTCTCTCATCACCGTGATGGATTTATTAGACCGCAAACAGCAAGATTTAATTATCGTGGATACCGCGCCAACAGGTCATCTGCTGCGCTTTTTAGAAATGCCGTCTGCATTAGCAGACTGGCTAGCTTGGATATTCAAATTGTGGATGAAATATCAAACCGTTTTAGGTAGAGTAGATTTGATGGGACGACTGCGGAATTTGCGCCAACAAGTTGTGAAAGCGCAGAAGAAATTGAAAGACCCCAATCATACAGAATTTATTGGCGTTATCCAAGCTCAAGCGGCGATTATTGCCGAACAAGTGCGGTTAACTGAGTCTTTGCAAAATAAGGATGTTCCCCAGCGCTACGTCGTGCATAATCGCTACATTCCAGATGTGGAAATAGATAGCGATTTATTTCCAGGACAAACGATTATTCGCTTACCGATTTTACCGCGCTCGGTAGAGGCGATCGCTAGAATTGAAGGAGCGGCCAAGCTGTTATTTTAACATGAAATTAAAGGAGAATAGTTTTGGCGGAGTGCTATCGTCGCGGTCGGAAAGCAGCTAGTAATGAAACGGAACTATTCTTAGATACGTTTCCGTTAGAATGCCCCTATAGCATCATCCAAGTTCTCGATCCTGAGTTTTTACCACAAGCTATTATTTAGTAGCTTAAGTGTGGGGTGTAGGGGTGAAGCATTGCGGCGATAAGTGTATTCCCAAGACCCAAAGTTTTTCTACAGCAATGCTTCACCCTTCTTAGGGATCAAAGGGGTTTTGAGCCCGGATTTGCTATTAAATTTCCTTGCGTCAATAACTTACTAGCGTACTGATGTTATTTTTATTAGTAAAAGTTGAGAGATATCGTCATGACAATAGCGCAAAACAAGACAAAAGACCAAAGGCTAGTTCTCTCTGGGATGGATTGGCAACAGTTTAAGTTACTTCAGGAAATTTTTGCCGAATCACCTGGAATTCGACTGGCTTACTACAAAGGAGAAGTTGAAATCTTGACAGTTTCCCCAGACCATGAAACATTCAGTCGAATGATTGCGTTTTTACTTTGCCAATACTTTATTAGCAAAGATATTGAGTTCAACCCATTAGGTAGTTTTACCCAAGAGAAGGAAAAAGAAGTTTCAGCACAAGCAGATGAATCTTTTGCCATTGGTAGCTCAACAGCCACCAACCCCGATCTCTCCGTGGAAGTCATTTTTACCAGTGGTAGCGATCGCAAATTGGCACGCTACCAAATATTAGGTGTTCCTGAAGTTTGGTTTTGGGAAGATAGTTTATTTAAGCTTTACCGCTTGCGGGAATCTGGGTACGAGAGGATAGAGCGCTCGGAAGTATTACCCGATTTAGATATCAATTTGTTAGCTCGTTGTTTGATGATGGCTTCCAAAGTAGAAGCTCTGAAAACGTTTCAACAGGCAATTGCTTGAGATTATTCATTTTTTTATTGGCGTTGCTGCCATTACGAGAAAATAATAACCACCCTCTTTCATGATTTTTATACAGCTTTTTACAACATTGCCATCATACTTGCTATCTATGCCATTCTCCAGTTCCAAAATAGCTTCTTCTAGTGATAACCCCGGTCTATAAGGTCTGTGGGATATCATCGCTTCCATGACATCTGCCACTGCTAAAATACGAGCTTCTTCAAGGATATTTTCACCTGCTACGCCGCGAGGATATCCTGTTCCATCCAGTCTCTCGTGGTGCTGTCCGACGATAGTTGCGATCGGCCAATCAAACGAAACTTTTCTGAGAATTTCTTCTCCCACTTTGGGATGTTCTTTGATCAGCTCGAATTCAATTTTACTAAGGCGACCCGGTTTTGAGAGAATTTCTGCTGGTATGGAAATTTTACCGATATCGTGAAGAATACCTGCAATATGGAGCGATTTTAATCTGTCTTCATTCAAACCTAATTGCTTGCCAATTTCAACAGCCAGCCAAGCTACTCGTCGTTGATGACCTGCTGTATATGGATCGCGGACTTCAATTGTTTCGGACAGCGCACCCACAGCTTCTAGCAACGCTTCTTGGGAACGGGAAATTGCGGCTAGCCTTTCAGCGTCTATTCTCTCGTATTTACTGATACTTTCTATGTTGACTAGCGCACGAGATAAGTCGGCGGCAAGGGCTTCTAGGTAGTAGATTTCTTCACCATCAAACGCATTTGGCTGATGCGAATAGATATTTAATACGGCAGCCACTCGACCGCTTTCAAATAACGGTAAAGAAGCTACCGATCGAAAACCGCTTTTCAGGGCTTCCTGACGCCACGTCCGATAACTAGGATCGATATTGATATCGCTCACAGTTTGAGGCTTACCGAGTTTGATCGCTTTACCTGTAGGCCCTTCACCAGTTTCCGTACTATCCCAAGTGATTTTGATGTTTTCCACGTAGTTATGGGTATCGCCCCATTTGGAAAGCATTTCGATCGGCATATAAGAACGGTTTGGAACTTCTCCTATCCACGCCATTGCATACTTTCCTTCTTCAACTAACGCTCGCGTTACCGCATCTGCAATTCCTTGCTTATCGTGCGATCGCATCATACCTCGGATCGCTGCAACCAAGGATTTGAGCAATTGATTGGAACGCTCGAAAGCAAACCGATTAAGCTTTTGTTCGGACACATCAATGATGATGGAATATAATAAGCTGCGCCCATTCAATTTCACTGGATGCGAATAAACTTCTACATCCCTAATCTCACCATCAGCCCGACGATGAAGAAACTTAAAATGATTCCGATGTTGGGCGCGGG
>NZ_JACJUP010000517.1:0-4533 GCF_014748295.1 Planktothrix sp. FACHB-1355
TACATTAGAAATTTTAGCTTTATATTCTTTGGCATTTAATTTATCTAATAACTTCAAACCCAGTTTGCCATACCGATATCCAGAGTCAATATCTTCAGCCGTACCGCACAAAATCAAAGCATAAAAACCATACCCTTGAATGGCAGATGCACAATTTCCATATTTGACCGATATATCGATCATCGTAAATACAAGAGAGGGTAACAAAGAGGGATTCGACCAATAAACAGGAGGCATTAAGGGAACCAAGATACGCGATGCTGCCAACTTATAAGCATCAGTTAAAATTGGTAGGTTGATTAAATCTTCAATTATCAAGTTTTTTGGAGCTTCTTCTAAGAGGGGAACTCCAAGCATTTCCACTACAGATAGCCCAGTATCAACAGCATCTTGCACCGCGAGTCGAGCCACGTACATCTGTATTTTTAGTTCGTACACCTTCACTTTATCGAGCAAATTTGTTGCTTTTTGCAAGATAATTTCAGCGTATGAGTTGGCGCGATCGAAGTTGGTATTTAAGTATTCAGATTCGGCAATTTCTACATAGAGATTGAGGCTCAGGTCGTACTGACTTTCCCAAGACGATGGTGACAGCAATCCTATCCCGACATATAAATAATTGACGGCTGCTTCATAAGCGGTCGCCGCCTTAGCTTTCTTACCAGCGATGAGATTCAAGTTTGCCAGTTTGTCTCTTTCTTTTTCAGAAGTGAGTAAGTCAGTGCCGTAATTTAGTTGGTTGACTATATCGAAGATATTTTCGGCAATTTCCTCAGATGGGGTATGTTCGAGCAGTAGTTCGCCGATTTTTAGGTGAGTTTGTTTTTTGTTCTCATCTGGGATGAGAGAATAAGCTGCTTGCTGTACGCGATCGTGCAAAAATTTGTAGCGAACTTTTACTGAGTCTACAGGCATTGCTACCTGTACTGAATTGTCAAATACTAACGGAATTTTGTAGCTTTCGCTTAAGGGTAGAACCAAACCAGCTTGCAGCGCGTCCCACAAATCCGCAGCCGTTTTTGGCTCGGATTTTTGATTGACAATGCTCAAAACATCTAAATTAAACTTGTCGCCAATACAAGCTGCTAACTTTAAGACTTTTTGGGTTTCTTCGGCCAATTTTTGGATATTTCTGGCAATCAATTCGACAACATTATAATCGGTGATACCTACTGCTTGAATTTGCTTGATATCCCACTCCCAAATGCCAGCGCTGTAGTCAAATGTCAAGAGTTTTTCAGAGTGCAGAGTAGCAAGCATCTGAGTGAAGAAGAAAGGATTGCCCTGAGTTTTATTGAAAATTAATTCTGCTAGTGGCTTCGCTCGACTTATTTCATAGTGCAGGGTATCGGCAACTAATTGACCGACATGGTAAATATCTAAAGGTTGCAATGTAATCGTTTCTATGATGGCACCCGTTTTTTTAATCTCATCCAGCGTCAGCATCAGCGGATGAGTCGGGCTGACTTCGTTATCTCGATAAGCTCCGATCAGCAACAGATATTGGCTATCAGGATCGCTCATCAGCAGTTGAATTAACTTCAGAGAAGCTGAATCTGCCCACTGCAAATCATCTAAAAAAACTACTAGCGGGTGCGAGGGTTTTATAAATACATGAATGAACTCTCGAAACACCCTATTGAATCGATTTTGAGATTCTGATGGCCCTAATTGGGGAACGGGCGGCTGTTTACCGATAATCTGTTCTATTTCGGGAATGACATCGATAATAACTTGACCGTTAGCTCTGAGAGCTTCTAAAATTTGTTCTTTCCAAGCCGCTATTTTTTCAGCGGTTTCTGTGAGCAAATGCCGTACCAATTCCCCAAAGGCTTGAATTACCGCAGCATAAGGAATATTCCGCTTAAACTGGTCAAATTTGCCGGATATAAAATAACCGCGTTTGGCTACAATTGGTTTGTGAACTTCATTGATAACGCTTGTTTTGCCAATACCTGAATAACCGCCCACGAGCATCGTTTCGCTGCTGCCTGTACTGACGCGATCGAAAACTTCCAACAATTGGGTTACTTCCGCTTCGCGTCCGTATAGCTTTTGGGGGATGATAAATTGGCCGTATTTATCCAATTTTCCGGGAATGAAGTTGTCAATTTTTCCGGTACTTTCTAATTGATTAAGGCAGATTTCTAGGTCGGCTTTTAGCCCCAGCCCACTTTGATATCTGTCTTCTGCGGTTTTAGATAATAATTTCATTACAATATCGGAAATCGCCCCTGGAATTTCTGGTTCGATCCGATGGGGCGGTTCTGGTTGTTTAGCTATATGGCAGTGGACTAATTCCAGGGGGTCAGTGGCATTAAAGGGCAATTGACCAGTTAGCATTTCATAAAATGTTACGCCTAACGAGTAAAAATCGGTGCGATAATCAATAGAACGATTCATCCGCCCTGTTTGCTCTGGCGACATATAGGCAAGAGTGCCTTCTAGCAAATTCGGATTGCTGAGATTCTGGTTTTCTCTAGACAGACTTGAGGCAATGCTAAAGTCGATAATTTTAACTTGCCCTGTTCGATCGTTGATGATAATGTTTTGGGGTTTAATATCTTTATGGATAATCTTGTTTTGATGCAAATGACCTATGGTTGACGCTAGTTGTATGGCAATTTTAATAAATTTTATTATCCCAATTTTTTGGTTGTTCAGAAAATATTTGAGCGATATGCCCGAAAAGTCTTCTAATATTAAAGCTAGGCCGTTGTTACAGTTTTCTAAAGCATAGGGTTTAATAATCCCTCCTAAATCAAACCTTTGTAAAATTTTATATTCATGTCTGAGCTTAGTGATTTCTTCGAGAGTGGGATACTCGGCTTTCAGGGTTTTAATAATCACCGATGTTTTAGATTCTTCTCTGACACCGCGATAAATAACAGTACTAAGACCTGCTTGAATTTTTTCAGTAATTTGATAACCTGGGATTGAAATTGTCATTGTGCTTACTCCGGGGATAAATTTTGGCGCTCGCGAATTGTTAGTTATTTTATGTAAATCTTCAATGGGAGCGACTTATTAACATATTAGCAAGCCTCTACTTTTCTAATTTGCCGTCTGTTCTGTTAGTAAAACAAAAAAGACATTTTCCAAGCCTTTTTCAAAGCATAAGGTTTTGACCAAATTTTGCTGTTGGGAAAGCAAAGAATTAACTATTATCATATCCGGTTTTACTGCTAACGCCTTATCAATGCACTCCTGTTCGTTAGAAGCTTCCATAACGCTGTATCCCTTTGCCTGCAATACCTCAGAAATGGTTTTCACATCTGAGGCATCTTCATCTACTACTAAAACTTTCTTCTTCGATATGCCTTGAGACAGTAGTAACCCGATATTTTTATGCAGTTCTTTTGCGTTAACAGGCTTAGTAAAATAACTATCTATGCCCAATCGATAGCCCCTCTGTTTATCTTCAACTATCGACAATATGATGATGGGAATACTCATTGTTTGCGGGTCGTTTTTCAAAACTGCTGCCACATCAAAACCATTGATATGAGGCATCATGACATCCAAAATAATTAAGTCTGGTTTTTTATGTTTTACTTGGTTAATCGCATCTATCCCATCTTTGGCTTCTCTAATTTGATAACCTTCAGATTCCAATTGTTGTCTGAGCAGAGCGCGAATGTTTTTATCATCATCAACGATGAGAATAGTTTTTTCTTGTTCTCCTGGCAATGGAGTTGTTGGGATAAAATTTTGTTTTAATTGCTTCACTAAAATATCAAGTGAAAATTTTTCTAGATCGATATCTATCCGATCGGGAATAGGTATGGAAAATGAGAAGTTGCTGCCTTGCCCCAGTTGACTTTCGACCCAAATTGTACCGCCATGATGTTCGACAATTTGCTTGCAAATTGGTAGCCCCAAACCGCTGCCTTTGGGTTTATCTGTAAGGGTGTCTCCTACCTGCTGGAATTTCTCAAATACTTTCTGTTTATCAAATGGGGCAATGCCGATACCAGTATCGATGATGCTGACGATAATCTGGTTATCTTGTTGTCTTGCTTTAATAGTACAAGAGCCTGTTTCGGTAAATTTTACGGCATTGGAAATGAGGTTAATTAGTACTTGAAGCAAGCGATCGCTATCGCCCAGAACCTGCCGCAGCCCATCGGGAACATCTTTGTGCAGTTTCAGCCCACTTTCTAGAAAAAGAGACGATGTAGCGGCGATCGCTCTTTCAATAATCTCTGCGATCGATACAGGCTGCATCTGCCATTCTACTTTCCCTGCTTCCATTTTGGCTATATCTAACACATCGTTGATTAAAGATGTCAAGCGCTCGCCCTCAGATACGATGATGTTAATATTTTCTCCCACTTGCCTGAGCATTTTCTGAGCTTTACGATCGTCTGCCTGAATCAGAGGAAATACCCCTTCCTCCAGTTTTTTCTTAATAATCTTGGTAAATCCCAGTACAGAGGTTAGTGGGGTTCGCAGCTCGTGGGAAACTGTAGAGATAAAATCGGTTTTCATGCGATCGATTTCTTTTTGGGCTGTGATATCGCGGATGACGAT
>NZ_JACJUP010000518.1:0-4531 GCF_014748295.1 Planktothrix sp. FACHB-1355
TAATTTTTGCCTCGCCTAATAGCTGAATTAATTCTTGTATAGCCTTATGATTCCTGCTGGCATCCCAGTTATTAATCAGAATATAACAAGACCGCTTGAGAGTGTTTCTAAACTCCTCTTCATTTTTTTCAAAAATGATTTTATAGAGAGCATTAAGCGCTTCTGTATTAGCACAACCAACTTGATATATGAATAAATTCCTAAATTCACACAATACAGCTTCTGAAGGAGATTCTTTAACAATCGCCAACAGAAATTTATAAATAATGCCTTGAAATTTATCAAGACCCGAACCTTGTCGGTTTAACTGGATAAGGGTATCCGCTTGATGAACCGTTAGTAGACCATCCCCGATCATTCTGCTTAAAGAGGTAGTAATCCCTGATTGAGTTGTAACGAAACAGTTGATGGCACCCTGACTGAGTATGATTGCAGTTTAGCCTCAGTTACTTAACTTGTGCAAACTAATTACTTGTCAATTATCTGAATTTAGCTTAGCCGATCGACCGCAGCTGATGATATTTTTGTACAAGAAGCATCTCTAGCTAGTTTTTTATCCAAAAAACTGCTAGTTTCCTTCTCCTTTAGCCCACACTGAATCCAGACTGGTTATTTTTAGTTTAGGTAGCATTACATTTTTACGCTTTTGTTAAACCAGCGGGCTTACTTCAATATACTTGTACCATTTTTCTTTGGCAACCAGCTATATACCCTTGCCGCTCGCCGGAATGTCCTGCTTTGGGTGCAAACATTCCCACTGGCTGAATTTCGCCAAATTTCTCAACCAAATTTCGACTCAATTAAAATGGGGGCAGAGGGACTCGAACCCTCACGGCCTTATTCAGGCCAACGGATTTTCATTCTCCCGCAGCTTTCACTACTGCCTGGGGTACAATTACCAGGCTTTGAGAATTGGACCCTCCCTTTACCCTCGCCTTCACGTTAGGGTAGCTCCCGTCGGGTCTCTGCACCTTCCCTCAATTTTGGATTTTGGATGTTCGATTTTGGATTGAGCGCCGATCTAAAATCTAAAATCTCAAATCTAAAATTTTTAGGCTTGGCTCAGGATTGCCTTGTCTGTCGCCAGATTTAGGTTTCCCTGAATTTGAGAGCGGTCACTTGACAGATTTCTCTATCAAGGCTCAGTTTCCTAAGTCCGTTGCGTCTACCATTCCGCCACGCCCCCAAGGTTCGCTTCGGTTTTGTTAGTCGCGGGTTCTATTATTACACCATTTAACTGGATTCGGCAAGGCAGTCTCCGCAAGAAACTGGGTTTGTTTAAGAAAACCGACTTCTAAGTGTAAAATGTATTGAGCATGGGTCTAAGCCTGGGTGTAAGTCCAGTCCTAGATTTGCTGTTAACGAATCGGTAACACCGACTCCGGGCTAGTCGCCCAGAGCGCTCTTGCCCTATCCTCAGCGAAGGCAAAAGCCTGCCTTTTGCTTCTCGAAAAGCCCTTATTGAAAGTTGCTGCTGCGATAAAACCAATGCTGATTGCGCTTCTGTATTTGATTTTGGGTGGAGCTTACCTGCTAGTGATTCCCGTGGCAGTATATATCTACCTGCAAAACCGTTGGTATGTGGCTAGCTCGATCGAGCGTGGCTTTATGTACTTCATGGTTTTCTTTTTCTTCCCCGGACTGTTAGTGCTTGCCCCGTTTTTAAATTTTCGACCCAAGCGGCGGCAAATTGAAGCTTAAATATTCTCATCGCTCAACCATAAATGCGACGGATTGACGTTATAGTTATTGGCCTGGGTATCTTTGCCGCAGGCGGAATAGCTTACCTTGTTTTGCAAGTAGCTGGGCTAGATAGCCAGCAAGCTGGAATCTGGAGTCAGGCATTTTTGGTTGTGGGTATCATCGGTTGGCTGTTGACTTACATATTCCGAGTTGGCAATAAACAGATGACCTATAACCAGCAACTGAAAGACTACGAAGAAGCTGTAGTGAATAAACGGCTGGAAGAACTGACTCCGGAAGAACTGGCAAAAATCGAAACCGAAATCGAACAAGAAAAGGTTAGCGGTCAGCGGTCAGCCATCAGTCCAAAGGAAGAAAATTGACAACTGACAACTGACAACTGACAACTGACAACTGGCAACTCACAAATGACCTTAATTTCCGATTGTTTTGCAGCCTTACGCTCTCGCTCTCAGTGCGCTCTGATTCCTTTTATAACGGCTGGCGATCCAGATTTAGAAACAACAGCTAAGGCGTTGCGGATTCTCGATCGCACCGGTGCTGATATCATCGAACTCGGTGTCCCCTACTCCGACCCTTTGGCAGATGGCCCGGTGATTCAAGCGGCGGCTACTCGCGCCCTCCAACGCGGAGTTAAATTAGATGATGTTCTCCAAATGCTAGAGGGCGTTATCCCAGAATTGCGATCGCCGATCGTCCTCTTTACCTACTACAATCCCATTATCAATCGCGGCATTGACAAATTTTTACACCAGCTTTCAAAAGTGGGAGTCAGCGGTTTAGTCGTACCCGACCTACCCCTAGAAGAAGCTGAAGGTTTGTTGAACCCAGCCGCAAAATTGGGCATTGATGTGGTATTATTAGTCGCTCCGACCAGTTCCAAAGAACGCATCGCAGCGATCGCCCAAAAGTCCCAAGGATTTATCTATTTGGTTAGCGTGACCGGCGTCACGGGGATGCGTTCCGGACTGGAAACGCGAGTTGAAGATTTACTCAAGCAGATGCGGGGCGTCACCGACAAACCGATCGGTGTCGGTTTTGGTATATCCGCACCGGAACACGCCCGTCAGGTGAGAGATTGGGGTGCTGATGCGGCAATTGTGGGTAGCGCCATTGTCAAACGTTTGGCAGATGGAGAGCCGGAAAAGGGATTGAAAGCAATTGAAGAGTTTTGCCAGAGTTTAAAGCAGGCGATCTCAACTGTAACTTGAATCAAGCTTAAGTTGAGGTAAGAGCGAAACTCAACAAAGTTAAGATTTAGGTTGGGTTTCGTTACCTCAACCCAACCTACTGTATTTATAGATAAAATATAACAGTAGATCGCAATCGAAACTCATATGGACACAGAAAAATCTTTATACGAAAAAGTTGGCGGACAAGCAGCGATCGAGCAAATAGTAGATGATTTTTACAACCATGTTTTGGCTGACGATACAGTCAATAAATTTTTCGCTAATACAGACATGAAAAAGCAGCGCCGCCATCAAACTGCTTTTATTTCCTACGCTCTAGGTGGGCCGCAATACACAGGCCGATCGATGGAAAAGGCGCACGCAGGACTGAATTTACAGCCAGAACATTTTGATGCGATCGCCAAACATTTGGGTGAAGCAATGACTGCATATGGGATATCGCAAGACGATATCAATACAGCACTCGATCGCGTTGCGAGTTTGAAAGACGCTGTTTTGTACAAGTAATAATTGAATTGCGGCAACTTCTATTTTGCTTCCTACCTTACAAAGAATCAAAACTTTACGTGCCGCTTGCAACAGAACAAGTGCGCCGTATACTGACGCGACTTTCTTACAGACCCTTAGTAATAGAGTCCCAGTTATTTGGTAGGAAAACTTATAAATATTCCTTTATACTCGATCGTAACTTTATCAAAATTATTGGGCCAGAAGGCTACCGGAAAAGACCTTTAGTGACAAAAGTTTATATTCAACCAGATCCAGAGAGAGTCGGGACTCGATTACAACTAAAAATTGGTATAAAGTCAAATCAACTTTATATATTTTGTGCATTTATGGGAATGTATAGTTGTGGTGCGATCTTGTTTTTTTCACTAAGTTCTCCTATTGACTTGGCAATCATTTTGCCGATCGTCCTATTTCAGTTACTGTTTATTTATTCTGTATTTCTCTGGTCTTTTCATTATGAAATCGAACAGCTTTTGGACTTGCTGTTGCAGGTGTTAAAGCCTCAAAATGAAACCTAGTAAAAGCTGGCGATCGCACTTTATCGATCGTCATAAATCGCAGCCGCCACACAGAATACAAATTTTTTCATTTTCCCTGCCGCCTAGATGTTACCTTTTGCAAATTCTGGGGCATACTAAAAGGAGGAGTAAAGAATTCAGGGCGCATCTATCTTATGGTAGATGAACAAATTTAGCTTATAAGTCCGAAGCCATCATTTTATCAATAATTTCGATAACGCCAGCACCGCGATCGCCGTGAGTAACGAAATCGGCATCTTCTTTAAGCATCGGTAAGGGGATTGACATTTTTCTCGTTTAATGGTTTGATAAATTTTTCCGGCGGTCGATCGCCCAGCAGCTTTTCCTCACCAGTGGCGGGATGATATAGTAAAGCGCCGTTTTCCAGTACGATGCGATCGAACAAGTTGATATGAGGGAAAATACCCATCAAATCCTCCAGTTCTCGTCCCGTCACTAAAATTAATTTGCGACCCGATTGCTGCCAACGTTCCAGCGCCACTACAGTTTCTGCGCTGACAGTACCATGTGTAGCAAGCGTTCCATCATAGTCAGAGGCGAGAGCAAGGTAGCGCATAGATTAACTTTTGAACTTTCCCCCTACTT
>NZ_JACJUP010000519.1:0-4529 GCF_014748295.1 Planktothrix sp. FACHB-1355
CGCGCATTAATCAGCTTAGCGCCCATTTTAATATCTTTAGCCCAAGATGGAATTAAACCCCAACGCAACATTTTTAATTCCCGTTCTTTATCCTCAGAATTTACCAGAACTGTCGGTACTGATTGCGTTGGTGCAATGTTATATCTTGGCGATAAGTTCGGAACAGAGGATAGGTGGAATAGCTGGGCTACTATCTCATCTGGCTGAGTAAAGCTAAATCTTCCGCACATATCTTTAGGGAAAGTTTGTCTATTTATTTTAACAAATTTCTCTACTTATTGCCACATTTATTACCTTTATTACCTATTTTTTCTAAAATGACATTTACCCGTTTGATAAGATATTCTCTTTGTTCTATTCCCATTGCGCCTTCCAGACTGGCACCTTTGAGATTAGCGCCTTCCAAGTTAGCACCTCTTAGATTAGCGCCTCTTAGATCCGCGTTTTCCAAGTTGGCATTTTTGAGGTTAGCATTTTCCAAATTCGCACCGCTGAGGTTAGCACCTCTTAAATTTGACGGTACTAATTCCAGGCCATTTCCGCACCTAAACTGAACTAACTCCCCGCTCAAATTAGCATTGCTCAAATCGACGTTACTGAGATTGGCATCTTCCAGGTTCGCACCTGTCAAGCTAGCACCTCTCAGATTAGCATTTTGTAAATTGCAACTTGGGCAATATTTAGATTGCAACAACTCTGTTACTGTTGCGTTACTGTTACTGTAGTTGACTTGGCTCTTAACTTGTTGTAAATTAATCCCAGTAGAGCCAAAGATTAAAGTTATTACAGATAGAGATAATTTCAAATATTTCATCATAGTGGAGTGGTGTGTAATTATTAATTAAGTTGAGATGGTGGGCACTGCCCACCCTACTGTTCTGTATCTATTTCGACTAGCTTGGTTTTTGAGGATAAACCTGACTTGATGGTGATTTTGGATTTGGGTACATCAAACTTTTCTGCCAAGACTTTAATCAACTCTTCATTAGCTTTGCCATCTACGGGCGGCGATTTCAAATGTACCGATAAACTTCCATCTGCGGCTTCTTCAATTTTTTGCTGTTTTGAATTAGGTTTGACTTTAACTTGTTTTTTCATTTTGTCTCTTTTTTGCTACGTGCAATCTCCACAATTGTCGCAACCATAACCAACCGACGAGCGAGCCGATCGCATAATGGGGAAAATCCCACCAGACAAAGGTTGTTCCCAGCAGCAATTTCCCCCAAAGCTGGGCGCGGATGGCTTGTAAAAACGGCGGATGCCAAAGTTGTAGAATTTCGAGTATACAAGTAACTATGAATACCCATATTGGTATTTTAACCAGCGCTGGGCGGTTTGGGATGAGTAAAAATACGAATAAACACCAGAAGATTTCGTAAAGAACGCCACCGCCATAGTCATTGAACCACCAATCGCCTGGGCCTTTGTAGTATTTTGATAAAAAGCCCAGCGGCGTGACGATGATGAGAGAGAGGATTGTTAGCTGACGAAGAGTTGCTTTTTGAAGCATTTAGGGAAAAACAAAAACCTGTCCGCTCTCAATTATCGCTCAGACAGGTATAGCTATGGGAAAGGTCAAAAGTCAAAAGTCATTTTTTTGATTTGTTGGGTTGAGTGAAGCGAAACCCAACGCTTTAGTTGGGTTTCATACCTCAACCCAAACTACGAATTTTTTTCTCCTCTGCTGCTAGAGCGGTTTCACAGATTTTATCGGGAAAGGAGTAATTATCTGCGTGCGTCGCCGTAGCCAATTACAGCAACTTTATGGCGATAGACTAATTCGGCACCGTACCAACCGGAAAAACCGAGAAGGGTAGCTACGAATATGGAAATAATCAGTCCTGTAGGTAAAATTGCGCCTGCGTAGTTGCCCCAACGCAGAATGAGGTTGACAGTTGTTAGGAGAATAGCTACAACATTGAGTAGCATATGCGCCCAACCTGCGCTGCGCTTGCGGACTCGTTCAATTTTTAGGAAATCCATCAAGCCGGTGATTGCTGCTAGTATGCCAATCGCTAAACCAGCGACGATTAGCCAAAAAGAACCCCGCGCCCAGAAGAGATCTTTTGTCCACCAATATACCAAGTCAGTTGCCGCTACTCCCACTAGAAAAGCTATTGGTAAAGTAACGATCAGTGGATGGAGGGGATGACCTGCGATCGCTACTGTACTTGTTACCCCGCTATCGCGATAATCCGTCTCATCGCTTTCAATTAACGGGGGGAGATTTGGAGTTTGTGTCATGTCGGTTTCTCTCGTTTTTTAACGTTGCTAATGTAGATAATTTCTCAGGAGATTTTCTTTATATCGGCTTAATTAACTTGTTCGGACTGGGTAATTTTATTTCGGACGAATTGCATCAACACCACCCCAGTCCAGACTGTTATGGCCTCACTCCTTTATCTCCTTTTTCCCTTTCATTGAGTCAATTTATTCTATAGAGATCGATAGCGTATCTGTCTGGCGATGGAGAAAATACATGACGTTTATCTATCTATAAGTAGAAACTTAAACTAAAGGTACTCTCAGGCTGCGATCTAGCACTTTAGGAACTTGCTTAAATAGTGTGATTTCAACTAAATTATCACTAAATGTTTATATGGATTAAGACTTATGGTAATTGAATGATAATTCAGTCAAAAGAGAGATGGCTGACATTCAATATTGTGTGATTCTCGTATAAGATTCAATCGCACAATAACACGATAATAAGAGGAGAACAAACGATGGTATCGACTCTTGACGACACCAAGCGTACAGCTATTGCAGTTAAATTAGCTGACATCAAAGCATTGCAAAACTTGCTCATTAGTAACGAGCAATTGCTGCTGAATCAATGTGGGGATCAAGAAATATGCGATCGCCTGCGAGATATGCTCAATGACGACCAGAAAAACCTCGGTGTTTTGGACACTGTAATTGTTCAGTACGGTGTCAAGGGAGACCCGAAAGAAACCACCCAGGAAATGATCGAAAAGACTCAGAAATTGATGCAAGGTTCTGAGTTAACTTTGTATGAAAAGTTCGCCCATCACGAACTGCTCAAGCACGGTCAAGTGATGAAAGGTTTGCTGGTTCACAAAGCCGCCCAAGTTGTTGGTGCTGATGTGGAAGCCGCTATCACTCCTTTGAACACGGTCAACTTTGAGAACCGCGCTCATCAAGAGCAACTCAAAGGAATTCTGGAAATTCTGGGCACTCGCGAACTGACCGGTAAAGATCCGGATCAAGGCATTTGGGCTCGCGTTCAAGATGCGATCGCTGCTTTCACAGGCGTTGCGGGTAGCGTTGTCACTCGCAGCAAGAGCGATATGAATATTCAAGAGCTGATCAGAATGGATCACACCAAGGTGAATACTCTGTTCGCTCAAGTTCAATCTACTAACGATCCTCAAAAGCTGCAAGAATATTTCGGCCAAATCTACAAGGATTTGAGCGCTCACTCGGAAGCTGAAGAACAAATTGTTTACCCAGCAGTACGTTCTTACTACGAAAAGACAGACGATCTGTATAAAGAACAAGCTGAAATGAAGCAGCTGCTGGAACGAATTAAGTCTATCAGCCCCTCTTCACCTAACTTCAAAGACGAAGTTAAACAGCTGATGAATGCTGTGATGCACCACGTCCAGCAAGAAGAAAACGAAATGTTCCGGAAAATCAACGACAATTTCAGCGAACAGCAACAGGAACAAATGGCTACAGATTTCAAGACAGCCAAGAGCAAGATCCAAGATAAAATGGCTGCTTCCATGAAGTAGTAGTCTGTTGAAACTCTATTAAATCTAGGAATGCTAAAAAGTCAGCTTCCTGGATTTAATAAACCAGAGATTGTTAGTTTTAGCAATGGTTGTGGTAGTCTGTCTAGGAGGGCTTAAAACGTAACCTCCTAGATTTTTTAAGGTTATAAAAATCTTAGTAATTACCAAAAATATTTACCGAATACAGGCGTTTACACTCAGTCGAGAGACGGATGAATTGACTATTTTTTATATGCGATGCTCAAAAGAGTTACACTTACTTTTTCAGGAGGCAATCAAAATGGACGCTGTTGAATTAATCAAATCAGATCATCGCAAAGTCGAAAAAATTTTCTCACAAATTGAGAAAACGGAAGACCCCGATAAACTCTACGAATACTTCAACGAACTTTACACAGAGTTAAACGTACACGCCCAAGCGGAAGAGTTAACCTTGTATCCGGCAATGCGCGACCATCAAGAAACTGAGGACTTGGTTGAAGAAGCAGAAGAAGAACACGATGAAGCTAAGATATTGCTGGAGGAAATTAAATCTCTCAGTCCCAGTTCACCTGAATTTAAGGAAAAAATTAGACAATTAAAAGAAGAGGTTCTGCATCATGTAGAGGAAGAAGAAAGCGAAATATTGCCGCAAGTGAGCGAGTACATGAGCGAAGCAGAATTGAACCAAGTTGCTGAGGAATTTCAAGATACTAAAAGCAGGTTACAGGATGATATTTCAGAAGCTGCCAGTCGTTGAATTTCCGTAGTTGTAGGGTGGGCATTGCCCAC
>NZ_JACJUP010000052.1:0-12810 GCF_014748295.1 Planktothrix sp. FACHB-1355
TCGTTCTATATGTTTGGGCGCAACTTTTTGCGATCGAACTTGGGGAAGAGAGATTGTAGGGGCGAAGCATTTGGGCGATAACCTTTGTAACTCAACGAGAATATTTATATCCAAATGCTTCGCCCTGTCTTCGCGAGATATTTTCGATACAGGCGATTTGTGGGGGAGGGCGAAGCATTCGGATACTTAGATCTCGGTTTAGTTTCATAAACTGTCGCCCGAATGCTTCGCCCCTACAGAATTTGGCTCTTATATAATCTTACATTTACCAACAGCATCATTTATTCTGCGACGGTTCAAAATATTTGACGAAGCAAAGTTATACACAAGTTACGCATTTATCAGCCGAGTTTGATGAGTTTAGAAACAAAAACTCAAACAACGAGGCGGTATGAAATCTTCTAAAATCCAAAATCCAAAATCTAAAATCCAAAATTGACTGAGCGATCGCACTCCATTCCCTCACCAGGGAAAAAAGCTCGATCGCTCTATTTTTTCTATTAGTGCAGGCAGATTTTAATTCGATCGCTGCGATTTCAACCCACAGAATTATACATCCTGTTCGCTGAACTCGCGAGTCATGTGGTCAAACGGCTGATCTACAAATGCCGAATTTACGATCCCGGCTGCTTCTACTTGTTCTTTCACAATTTCTTTCATTATTTGGATACCGCGCACAGTTGGGCCGATCGGTACACCTAAAGAATTATAAGTTTCCCGCAACCCTTGCAACACGCGCTCATCCAGAACATTATTATCGCCTGCCACCAAAGCATAGCTGGCATAGCGCAGATAATAATCCATATCGCGCAGACAGGCAGCGTAGCGACGAGTCGTGTAAGCATTTCCACCGGGGCGAATTAGTTCCGGCAGTTCTTCAAACAACCGCAAACCAGCCTGCTTGACAATTGACGCTGCATTGCTGTTAATTACAGCTGCGGCGGCAACCCGTGCCGTACCCGTCTCAAAATAAGCTTTTAGCGTATCGACGGCATTGCGGTCTAGATAGCGACCGGTGACATCATAATTTCTAATCAGATTTGTTACTGCGTCCCGCATGAAATTGCTCTCCCAGTGATTACTATCGGGGGTTTTGCTATTGCACAATTACCTCTGCGTGCTTTCCGTCCTACTAACTACAGAAAAAGCACGCTTCCTTCAAGGCTGACGCTCCAGATTGACAAAGCTCAGCCTGGAAGCACAATCGTTTCCGCGTGGCATAGATAGCCGATTGTAGTTTACAACAAAACGATCCCCCTCTAGCTGTATCCCAAAGCATATTCGTTGGGAGCGCAACACTAAACAAGAGCTTTTTGTTTGGAGCGATCGTTCAACCGACAAACAGGATATTGTATCCTACTGCGGAACTCCGGTCTGAACCAGTCCATAACCTGACTGGGGATTACATTCAACTCTTCCGGATAACGCGGCTGCGGGTCATTCGTCAACCAAACCGGCGGTACCATCATCGGGTCGTATTCTGCGATCGTATACACAACACCCGGACGCTGCTTCAGTTCCACTCGCTGTCCCGCACGATATTGAAGCGCTTCTTGTCGATCGAAATCTGCCTGCATCTTAAAAGCCATCGTTATTGCCACGATAAACTGTAGTTATTGATACGATTCTACAGGTCAGACCGACTCGTAAAACAGCATTCTGTCAATTTAGCTACAAATTTTAACTTTTTCTAAATTTTTGTCCTCCACCAATACAAAAAATTTGTAGCTAAAAATACAAAATATTGTCCCCTCTGTCTTTAGGATGATGCAGGTACTATGAGCTTTTAGGCGTTAATCACGGGAGAGCTGCCTTTAGCAGCACAGGCTAAAACCTCTCATAGCTCAGTCGCTCCTCTCCCAAGGCCAACGTTGCCCCCAGACCGGAGACACAAGAGCAGTTATTTTTTAGTGTCAGCTCGACTCAGCCAAACTTATCCCGTTCAGTTCAACGGTAAATTAAACAAAAATTAAGTTTTACTCCCCTTGACCTGACCCTTCACTACCGCTCATTATCAGTATCCAGACTTAAGCAAGTACAAAAATTGAAGGAGCCATTCCATGCCCCAGACCCCCCAAGAAGTCTTGCAACTGATCAAAGAACAAGATATCAAGATTATCGACCTGAAATTCATCGATATGCCAGGAATCTGGCAGCATTGCTCGTTCTACTACAACCAGATTGACGAAAGCTCCTTTGACGCCGGCGTACCCTTCGACGGTTCCAGCATTCGGGGTTGGAAAGCCATCAACGAATCCGACATGACAATGGTGCCAGATCCAACCACAGCCTGGATCGACCCATTCATGAAAGAAAAAACATTGAGCATGATTTGTAGCATCAAGGAACCCCGTACCAACCAACCCTACAGCCGCGACCCCCGTACCATTGCCCAAAAAGCAGTAGATTACCTGATTTCCAGCGGCCTTGGCGATGTGGCCTTTTTTGGCCCAGAAGCTGAATTCTTCATCTTCGATGATGTCCGCTTCGACCAAACCGAAAACAAAGGCTACTACTACCTAGACTCAGTAGAAGGTCGTTGGAATTCTGGCAAAGAAGAAGCTGGCGGTAACCTTGCCTACAAGCCTCGCTACAAAGAAGGTTACTTCCCAGTTCCACCCACCGATACCCAGCAAGATATGCGGACGGAAATGCTGCTGACAATGGCAGAGTGCGGTGTACCAATTGAAAAGCATCACCACGAAGTAGCTACAGGCGGTCAGAACGAACTGGGTATTCGCTTTGCAACCTTGGTAGAAGCAGCCGACTACTTGATGACTTACAAATACGTCATCAAAAACGTTGCCAAAAAATACGGTAAAACCGTCACCTTCATGCCGAAACCCCTCTTCCAAGACAACGGTTCCGGTATGCACACCCACCAATCCATCTGGAAAGACGGACAACCTTTGTTTGCAGGCGATAAATATGCTGGCTTGAGCCAAATGGCACTCCATTACATCGGTGGTTTGCTCAAGCACGCTCCTGCACTTTTGGCAATCACCAACCCCACTACCAATTCCTACAAACGGTTAGTACCTGGATTTGAAGCACCAGTGAACTTGGCTTACTCCCAAGGCAACCGTTCTGCTTCCATCCGCATCCCCCTCTCCGGCAGCAATCCCAAAGCGAAGCGCTTGGAATTCCGCTGTCCGGATGCTACTTGTAACCCATACTTGGCCTTTGCGGCTATGCTTTGCGCCGGTATCGACGGGATCAAGAATCAAATTGACCCAGGCGAACCTCTGGATGTGGATATCTACGAACTCAGTCCAGAAGAATTGGCGAAGGTTCCTTCCACCCCCGGTTCTTTGGAAGGCGCACTGGAAGCTTTGGAAAAAGACCACGCTTTCTTGACTGAAAGTGGCGTATTCACCGAAGACCTCTTGCAAACCTGGATTTCTTACAAACTGGATAAGGAAGTCAACCCAATGCGTCTGCGTCCTCATCCTTATGAGTTCTCCCTCTACTACGATTGCTAAGAAAGTCAAAAGTCAAAAAAAGAGGGAGAAGGAAAAGGTAAAAGATTAATTCTTCCACTCTCCGACTCCCCGGCTCAAGAGACTTTTTACCTACAGCTATAAATGCCTAAGCCACTCGATCGCGATCGGGTGGTTTTTTTGCATCGATTCGTAAATAAAAACCTGAGTTAGGATCGAAATAGTTGTTCACAAAACGCAATAAATATTTATGACAGTTGCATACCCGCGTAAGCTGCGAAATAGCATTGGCGCTCGCCAGATTATGAAGCAAGTGGTGAGCGATCGCGAAGTGCATTTAATCACCCTCAACCGTTACCGCTACAGCGAACAGCGCAGCTGCAAAGACCTCACGGAACTGATCGAAGAGTTGGACGGACAACCGCCAGAACTGGTGCGCGACCTATCTCGTCACATTTCTGACGAAGCGCGTCATGCTATGTGGTTAACAGACCTGTTGGTAGATTTGGGAGCGAAGGTAAATACGCCCCCCGGTACTTCCTATATCAACGAATTTGAGCGTCTATTAGATAAAGACCAAAAAGATGCGACCAAAGATAGAGACGATTTTGTGATTTCTTCTCTAGCTGCGATTAACGTTACCGAAAAACGGGGTTGCGAATATTTCTCTGCCCACATACACGCCCTCAAAGAAGCTCCTCAGACAGAGGAAAATGTCAAAATTAGGGAAACTATTGCGCGAATTTTTCCAGAAGAAGCCGGTCACGTTCGCTGGGGCAATAGGTTGCTGGCGCAACTAGCTGACAAAAGTCCGGAACATCGGCAAAAAGTTGAGCAAGCTAAGCGCAAATATGCGGCGATCGAACAAGCAGCTTACGAGTCTGGTATGGATATTGTCCTGGGTGCCGAACTGCGTCGTTTGGAAAACCTGCTGCAAATTGCCAATACCATGCCTCTGTGGGAACGTCCCCAATACTTGATGGAACGCATACCCCAAACTTTACTCGCACCCGAATTGCAGTTTACCCGACTAGAGGTAGCTCAGCGCGTTTGGAACCGCGATCCAAAGGCATTTATGGAAAAATTTGTGCCTATGTTCTTGAGCGGCTTGAATCCCGCTCCTGACAAGCAGAAGAAAGCTACTGCTTAGAATGGCGATCGATCGGGGGAATCGGAGCGCCGCTTCCATTCATTATTATTTGGACATTAAAGCCCTTTTCAGGTCAGTGATGTACAGAGAAACCCGGTGTTGCAGAAGTTACCGGGTTTCTTCGCTACAAGATCGTGCAACTGAAAACGGCTATATTTACCACTTATAAGTTATCTTCAGTTTGGCGCATGACCGCTAGAGGTTAATCAAAGGATACCCAGAAGCGATAAATTTGGTTGAGGCACACCCAAACGAAGCGCGAAGAGAAATTTTTATGACCACCTACCAGCCAGATCCGCAAACGGTTGCTACTCAAACCTTAGCCAGCAATGAGCTAGTAGACGAGCTTCTGGAGGAAACAACGGAAATAGATTACGTCGAGGTGATTCAAACCGTCATCTCTAGCATGGCACAGGAAGACAGCGCGATGGTCAGCCAAACGGAGGCCGGTCAGATTTGGAAGTTTAAGTACGGTACTGTTGAAGTGTTTGTACATCTCACCGGTTCGACAGATAATGACAGCTTGACTGTGTGGTCTTCGGTGCTAAAGTTACCTGCTAAGAACGAACCCCAATTGATGCGTAAGCTTTTGGAAATGAATGGGGCTGAGACTTTTGAGGCTCGTTTTGCAATAGTAAACGAGCAAGTTGTCGTCATAACCTCTCGCACTGTGGCTGAGCTTTCCCCCGGTGAAGTTTCTCGTGCTATTACGATTGTGGCAACGATCGCAGATAATAACGACGAATCTTTGCAGGAACAATTCGGTCAATAATCAATAGTTATGCAAAATTTTCAAATTTTAAATTGCAATTTTATTTAAATCTGCAATTTAAAATTTGAAATCTGAAATTATCATCACAACTAACTAATGACTGTTGACAAACCTGTTTGGCGTTTAATACCGCTGTTTGAAGCTGCGGGTAGAGTGCAGATGGCGATCGATCTGTGGTTGCTCGAACAGCACCGTCAAGGCTTGCATCCTCCCACTTTGCGGTTTTACACTTGGAGTCCACCGGCTATTTCGTTAGGCTATCATCAGCGTCAGTGGCCGGAATTTTGGCAGCACCTGACTTGGCAAGGACAACCGATCGAACTGGTGCGACGTCCTACCGGTGGGCGAGCTGTTCTGCACCAAGGAGATTTAACCTATGCTGTGATTACTTCTGGATTGAGTGGCAGTCGCACCCAAGTTTATCAACAGCTTTGCGAATTTTTGATTGCGGGTTGGCGATCGCTCGGTGTCGAGTTACACTACGGTTTGGCTGGACGCGGCTATATTCACAACCCCAATTGTTTTGGGACAGCCACCGCAGCTGATTTAGTTTTAGCAGATAATTCCAAGTTGATCGGTAGCGCTCAACTTTATCGCGGTAATGCTATTTTGCAGCACGGTTCCATACGCTTGCACCCAGATCGCACCTTGTTCGCCCAAGTGTTTGAGACTGCTGTACCGCCCCCGATCGACATACCGATTATTCAACGGGCAGAAGCGCCGATCCAAATTGTTGTGGAGGAATTGATTGCTGCGGCTGAGCGTTGTTTTCAGGTTGAGTTTCAGATGCAGCCTCTGTCTGAGTTAGAATTCCACGCCATTTTGGCGCAGCCAATTTTAGAGGTTTTTCCTCTCGATCCGTCTGCGTCATCGCTCCCGTGACTGATTTTTGATAGTTAACGCTAGCACCTCGATACTTGAGCGTAAAGGTTGGCTGAATTATGGTGGGTTCTTCTGCGATTGGAGATTTCCAAACTTGACCGCGATATTTTCCTATAATCTCATCTCCAGTCAGTTTAACTTCCGGAGGATTATGTTCGTAGTTGAGGCCCCGATAACTGAGCTTTATTTCCTTTTCTGGCTCAGATTCCTCTTGGCTCATAGCCGACAACCACAATTTTCTAGCCGCGATCGCTACAACTGCAAGCAGAAATATCTGAATCTGCCAAGGTGCTAAAACTAAACTCAAAATTAAGCCCACAACTGAAATGGCAGCCGAGAGATAGGCCATTTCATCAGCCGAATTTTTAAAGATGAATAGTGCGACTGGCACTATTGCCAGAGGAATGAGGAAAAAAAGGTTCATTTTTAATACCTCTTGCCATAGAAGCCAAAGCGTATTTACTGAGAATTTCAGATTTTAGATTTCCAATTTCAAATTTTCGGTTAATCTTTGGTCTGAGGGTGGGTGTAGTCTTTCCGCAAAACAAGCTACACGCAACTTGCGGGAAACACTAGCAAATTTGAAATCTGAAACACATAAATTTGCAATCATCTTACTAATATACGATCCCCTGGCATAATTGGCGCACTTGTGGCAATTAAATAATCATCAGTTTTTGACAAAACAGCGCCTTCTCTCGCAGAGAGATATGGGACTAAATCGCCGACATCCTGGACTCTGGCGGTATTTGCTTGGTAGCAGACAGTTGCGATCTACCAAAAAATAACTATAGCAATAGATGAAGGTCGGTTAGGACAACTTTAACTTTTCCCCTAGACCCTAGTTTTTCAGGTTGAGAGAGGTTCTTTAGTTTGCGTTGCGGTTGACTCTGCGGCTGCTTGGGCGATCGCTGGAATGGGTAATCCGGGGGGATAGCTACCTTCTTCTTTGATCCGTTTGATTTGAGCCTCCGATATTTTAACGTTCAGCTTTTGGGCCATTGCTCGTACAATATCGCCGCGATCGATAATACCAGCCACAGTACCTGCCGGTGAAAGGACTGTAATTCTGGATAATTTGTCACTTTCCATCCGCTCGATCGCTTCCACCAAGGGCGTCTTTTCTTCCACGGTGTCGATCGCATCCAAAGGCTTGACAATACTGCGAACTGTTTGAGTTTCCCACTCGCTGCGTTCCAGCGCCCGAAAATCATCTAGCGAGACTAGACCCCGATAGCGACCGTCCGAAGCCGCAAAGTAAACCTCCGGCTGGGTAGCTTGTAAGAGGTAATCGTCTGCAAATTGGCGCAGCGTCATATCTGCATCGATAACGCGGAATTCTCTCGTCATAGCGTCTGCGGCTGTTAGCTGCAACAAGCTTTCTTGTAGGTTGGTGATTTGGTCGTAAGCGCTGGCATTCCGCAACACAAACCAGCCCAGTAAACCCATCCAGAGTATACCGGGTTCTGATGTGATTATGTAACTGAAACCGCTAAAGATAATTGCTACCCATCCTAAAATTTGTCCGGTGCGGGCTGCCCAATGGATACCTTGAAAGCGATCGCCTTTGAGCTTCCATACTGCTGCTTTCAAAATCTGCCCACCATCCAACGGAAGACCGGGAATGAGGTTAAACAAAGCTAACACTAGATTGATATTTGCCAAATGTGCAACTAAAACTTGCGCGGGACTCAACGGCGGCAATAGATAACTTAGCAGATTCAGTAACCCAAACAAGATTATACTCACGCAAGGCCCTGCGATCGCTACTTGAAAAGCCAAACCAGGTGTTTGAGATTCTCGATCGATCGACGCAATTCCACCAAAAAGAAACAAGGTAATTGAGCTAACCTTAATTCCTTGCGATCGCGCTACCAAACTGTGACCCAATTCGTGCAACAGTACTGAGCCAAACAGCAGTATAGCGATCGAAAAGCCAATCCCCCAAGATGTAACCAATTTCCATTGCGGATAAGCCTCTTGCAAGTTATACCCGTTGGCAAATGTAAAAATACCCAATATAATTAGCCACGAGGGGTCAATGTAGAGTGGAATTCCAAATATACTTCCGATTCTCCAACCTGCCTGCATAAAAAATTTTCCTTTACTTTTTTATCAATCTAATTTGTACGCTCGTGCTTAATTGCGTTACCACTTATGCCATTCAATAGAGTGCTATCTAACTAGGATAAACGCTACTTTGTTTAAAGTCTGTCTCTCAAGGGTCGGAACTTTTATTGACGAGCGACCTGCTGCAATACTTCTTCGGATGAGATTACAATTGTTAAAAAAATTTTTTGTTAGCTTTTTCCCTCTAATAGGTAATGCGATGCTGACGCTGCCCCAAATGGTTGTCACCCAGAATTAGGACAGCGCCTGATTAATGCAGCAGTTAGTTACGATCGACGGTTTAGGGTCAGAGCCAAAATTTAGAGAGCTCCAACGTTGGTCAATCCCAAGATCACTCCTGCTCCCAGGATATGACCAAAGCTAGTACCCGCAACTAACTGAGGAATACCAATCGGTCCTAAAGAGGGTTGACTTCCCCGATCCTGGGTAGCGTAGCGGGCGATCGCAATACCAAGGATGTTACAAATAATCATCACCAAGCCAATACTCAGAGACCAGGCTGGTGTTGCGGGAACGGTAGACTGTGCGGCAGCAAGTATCATCGAGTTAATCAAGATTTTTCTCCTTAATCGAAAAACTGACATTTTCATTTTCCCACTCAGCTACCCATCGCACAGCTGAGGTTCTGGAACGATTTCTTTTCAAAGGATACCCGCGTTGGTCAGTCCCAGAATGACCCCGGCACCCAATATGTGGCCGAAACTTGCTGTAGCAAGCAATTCCGGTATTGTAAAATTCCTGAACAGCGCTGGTTTACCAACGGGAAGATCTGGGCCGCTACCAGGGTTTTGGATGGCGAAGCGACCGATCGCGATCGCCAGTAAGTTGCATAAAATCATCACAAGTCCCACAGCCGGAGTCCAATTCGGTGTGCGGGGGACGGTAGATTCCACAACAGCCGCAAGTAAAGTTAAGTTAAGCAAACTATCTTTCCTGCTTTACTAAACAACAACAAAAATTATAAGAAGCGCTTACTAAATAACAAGAATCTGTTTTAAGAGTTAACATAAACTCAAACTTTTGATACAAATTGGACTGGTAGTGATGGAGTAGCGTTGATGCGGGTTAAAATTTGCGGAATTACTAAGCCGGAACAAGGAGATGCGATCGCCCGACTGGGAGCAACTGCTCTCGGCTTTATCTGCGTCCCCACATCTCCCCGCTACGTCATTCCTGCACAGATCCGGGCGGTGGTAGATCGATTGTCGGTAAATGTCGATCGTATTGGTGTATTTGCAAACAACACAATTGATGAAATTTGTCAAATAGTTAATGCGGCTGGATTGAATGGCGTTCAGTTGCACAGCAATGAATCTCCCCAATTCTGCCAACAGTTACGCCAGCTTTTACCAGATGTAGAAGTTATCAAAGCTCTGAGAGTGCAGACACCCGATTCATTATCTCAAGCAGACACCTACACGGATGCAGTTGATACGCTTCTGCTTGACGCCTACCATCCCACTCAATTGGGCGGTACTGGTAAAACACTAGATTGGACTACCTTACCAGGTTACACTCTCACTCGCCCTTGGTTGCTCGCCGGTGGTTTAACACCGGATAACGTGTTGTCAGCCCTGAGTCAAGTTCAACCCAACGGTATCGATTTATCCAGCGGTGTCGAGCGCTCTCCTGGAGATAAAGACTTACATAAAGTAGCGCAATTGTTTGAGAAATTAGGAACTAGAGTGGCAGTTGAGTAATATAGCGAAACTGCTCGATCAGATAGCGCAAATAGGTTGATTATCCCAAGAAGCAGCAAAGATCGCAGCCTTTTCATTCACTACTAATTGCACTTCTCCTTTTGGATCGATCTCCCATCCCGTCGCTTCCACAATAGGCGCTCGATCGTTTGCTATTGGAGAAACAGAAATTCGTTTCCTTTCCCGTTCCCCCGCGCGATCGCTTTGTCGAGCGACTGTTTCTAGATCGGAAACTCCTGCTGTATTATACCAACTGCTGAGAGCGTCGTAAGGATTTACCGGTAAACCGCCCTGTCCGGTAACTCTAAACGAATTGCCACTCGCAGCGCCACACCTAACAACCACAAGGTTACTGCGATCGGAAACTTTTTCTGGCAATACCGCTAATCCCGAAGTAGGGTTTAGATTGGGGGTGCTAATTTGTACAAGTCCATCAATCCCCGTTTGCGAACTGGCATTGATTTCGCTCAGGGAATTATTCAGGGAATCGCGAGTTTGCACTAATCCAAAAATTCCTTTAGCAGTAATATTTATCCTACCCCCATTACCAGCAGAGGCATTGACGATAATGTCGTTATTTTCATTTTTAATAGCAACAATAAACGGGGAATTAATAGTCATGTTACCCCCGTTACCAGACCCAGCCGCTTGTGCTGTAATTTGACTGTTATTGCGTAGAAACACATAATCCCCAATCAGGAGGTTCATATTACCTCCTCCTCCAGATGCGCTAGCAGCAGTTAACCGTCCTCTATCCAGAATAATCTGCCCTGCTGTTATTTTCAGATCGCCAGCTTCACCATAGCCTTGATTATCTACACCAACTAGAGCTTGGTTGGCAACAATCAGTCTCGGCGTATTAATAGTGGCATTTCCAGCATCTCCAGAAGGAACTACAGGTAATCCATAAAATTTTTGCGCTGGAGTATTAGATAAAGCTGATGAAGATAGCAAGCTAATCAGCGAGGTTCCACTAGCAACCCCTTTAACTTCAATAGATTCAGACGCATTTACAGTTAAAATTCCCCCCGCTCCAGTAGCTATAGTACTAGCACCGATACGCGCTCCATCCCGAACAATTAATCTAGAGGTATCAATCGTCAAATTGCCTGCTTTTCCTGGGCCGATTGTTTCTGATAAAATCGCAGTTCGGAAACCTGTGCGACTATTAAATCCAATCGCCTCTAAAGAATCTGTTACCTTCAGATGCACATTACCACCTCTGCCAAAATATGTAGTAATAGCTGATAAAGCTCCGCCATTGAGGATTTGGAAGCGGCGAGTCAATAGGGTAATATTTCCCCCATTTCCAGAACCAAAATTCATAGATTCGATGCCGCTTGCAGCGCCATTATTAAATCTTGAAGATTCAATAAATTTTACTAAGTCATTAGCTTCTACAGAGATGCTGCCCCCGTCTCCTGTTTGGAAAAGAACAGAGGTTATTCTGCCGCCATTGTTGACTATTAAACGGTGGGTGGAAACCATAATATTACCACCATTTCCTGCCCCTACTGTTTGACTTATTAAACCACTAGAGATACCGTTGGAGCTATCTCCATTTAATTCTACTGACTCTGAGGCGAACAGATCGATCGCTCCACCTGGTAAAGAACCAAGAGTGTTAGTAAAGGCGAAGGAGCCATCACTCATTTTTACCTGTCTTCCGACTATTTGGATACCCCTTCCCCCATCACCACTAGCATTCAGTAATGCGGCGTTAGATAAGTGAATATCTCCGTAGTTTTGCACCTGCGAATAGTTGAATATCAATCCGAATACAGTTGGATTGATATTCACTTGTCCTTGGCCTACACTTCCGACCTCTATTCGCCCACTTTCTGCTATTAGGATTCCACCATCTAAGGTTACTGGCCCACCAATCAAGGCTAAGGTACGACCCGATTTGACGTTTAGCCCTGAGTTTTCATCGCTAACTTGCACAGGCGGAGGAATCGGAGCGTTTTCCAATGTCAGATTGTGTCCTCTCCCGGAAACATGAATAGTGCCAGGACTTTGCCCAAACTGTAACCCTATGGGAACATTTATAGTCAACAGCCCTGAAGTTTGGGAATTAGCGGCGCTGAACTCTGTACCATCGCTAAACTTGAGGCTACTTGCTGTGGAAGCGAGAAACGAACCTCCAATATTCAGGCGTGCGTTGGCACCAAAAATAATGCCACTGGGGTTAATTAAAAATAGATTTGCTTGTCCGTTGGCGCGAATTAATCCATCAATGTTGGAGATTTGCCCTCCGGTGACGCGGGTAATGATGTTGTTAATGTCGATCGAGTTATTGAAAAATGCTGTATTGCCAGTTGAAACCGAAAATTCCCGGAAACTGTGGAATAAGTTGCTGCCTGCGGCTGTTCCACCATCTATACTGAAAGTATTTCCGTTAGGAGTAACGAGGGAATTAGTAGGCAGGGTGCTATCCGGAATGATTTGTGCGGCGACAGAGCTATGTAATGCCCACCCACTTATTCCTAATAAGAGGTAGGCGAACTTGTGCAGCCGTAAATAAAAATTATTCATCTTCCTCAAGCAGACTTGCAATCTCTCGCAAGCCAGTTAGTAACAATTTGAGGTTAACAAATATTTTTTACATTATTATCTCACAAATAAGCATTTTCGTCAATTATTAACTAAACTTAATATCTGGAGATTTTTATTTTAATACCCGGACAAAGGATTTCAATTATGTTGAACTTACCTTCTGAGTAATTTTGAGGTAAA
>NZ_JACJUP010000520.1:0-4444 GCF_014748295.1 Planktothrix sp. FACHB-1355
TGCGATAGCTACAGAAAAAGCTACGGTGACTGCAACGGAAGCTGAACGAGCTAAACAAAAGAGGGCTTTCTTTGCTTTCATTTTTCCCCCTAACCTACAAATATTTGTAAGACTTATTTCAGTAAATTCACCATTGTCTGAGAGTCGTTTTTCAATAAATCCAGACATGGTGAAGGCATCTTGGCAAATTTTTCCTCAAACCTGCCAGTATTAATACGCAAAGTTTACAAAAATATAAATTTCTATATACGTGAAATCCGCAATTTATCTGAGAAAAAGTTATCCATACCAAATATCTAAAAGCTGACAATCCTGGGGACTTGATGACAGCTAGCTATAACCGCCACCCAGCCTCCAGGATTGTGAGAAAAAATGTAATCTTGTCTGAAGAATCGGTATTTAATTTAAAACAGCTCTAATTTACTCTGCCGTTGCCAATTCGGCTTCGGTGCTGCCGCGAGTGCGTTTGCGGGTCAGAGTGTTGTAGAGCATCAAACCAATGGCCTTGATCAAGTTGCCTTCCAGTTCCTTGAACATATTCATGTTCATACCAAAGGCTGCATTGGCTTCGTCCACGATGCGTAAGGCTGTAGCTTCGTCGATCGGCAGTTCGTTCAACGCTTGGCGATAGGTGGCTTTAAATGCTTTCTCGTCAGAAATATCTTTGAAATGGTAGAAAGCAACACCTTGCCCGTCGGTTAGGTTCATTCCTCTTTCGGCAATCCCTTTGAGGATTTGACCGCCAGATAAGTCACCCAGGTAGCGAGTGTAAGATTGAGCAATCAAAAGTTCGGGTTCTCTGGCAGATACTTCTCTAATCCGCTGCACATAAGCTTCGGCAGCTGGGGAAGCAGCTACTTGCTCGCGCCAGTTGGGGCCGAAGTAGTAGCAGAGGTCTTGCTCTAGGCTCTTCTTGCGATTCAGCTCTTTGAAGTAAATTTTGGAGAGGATGGGGTGTTCGCGGTGCCGTTCCATCTCTTCTTCGATCGCTGAGTACACGAAGTACAAGTTGGCTACCAGCTTACGGTAGGAGTTCTTTTCTACTACTCCTTTTAAAAAGCACTTGACAAAACCGACGTTTTCTGCCATCGTGTGGGCTTTTTTGGTGCCTTCACGCAACTTGGTCGCTAAATTACTGCTCATGCTAAATTTGTGTCCCTATGTCTAGGTCGGAGCTTGTTTATTTTACTGACGGTTTTAAACCGTCTATTTCGTAACATTAGACTGATTTGATGAGAATTTTTATTAAGATTTCTTACAAAACGGTCTGTAAGGGCGGGCCTTGTGCCCGCCCACAAGGGTTTAGATATCCAAATCGGTGAGATTTAGTTTGGGGCCGTAGGTTTCGATGAATTCGCGGCGGGGGGCTACGCGATCGCCCATGAGGATGGTAAAGATGCGATCGGCTTCGGCAGCGTCTTCAATTTCCACCAGTTTGAGGGTGCGCGTTTCTGGATTCATGGTGGTACTCCAGAGTTGTTCCGGCATCATTTCACCCAAACCTTTGAACCGCTGGATGGTGTAGTTAGCGTTGGCGGGGAATTCGTGTTGAATGAGGTTTTGCAGTTCGCGATCGCTATAGCAATAGTAATGATTGCGACCCCGTTCCACTTTGTACAGCGGAGGACAAGCAATGTAAATGTAACCTTGCTCGATCAGTGCCCGTTGATAGCGATAGAAAAATGTCAGCAACAGCGTGCGTATGTGCGCCCCATCAACGTCAGCGTCAGTCATAATTACAATGCGGTGATAGCGCAGTCCGGAAGCGTCGAATTCTTCGCCTTTGACACCCAAACCCAAAGCGGTTATCAAAGATTGAATTTCGTTATTCTTGTAGATTTTGGCGTCATCGGTTTTCTCGATGTTGAGGATTTTACCGCGCAGAGGTAGGATCGCTTGGAAGCGTCTATCTCGTCCTTGTTTGGCGCTGTTATGCACAAATATCCCGCTTGCCAAAGCGAAGTTATGCGTATTGGGAACTTCGATATCGTAAACATCGTATCGTTCCTCTAGGCGTTCGATCGAGACAATGCGGTGGTTGTAGTTGGCGATCGCTTGACGCGCTTGTACCCGACTACCGTCAAAGTAGCGATCGCAGAAAGTCTGAAATTTCAAGATCGACTTGTCTTTCAGTCTGCGACGGTAAAGATCGTAAGCTTCCAAATCCAAAAAGCCCATCTGAATTTCTACATCCTTCAAAGCCTCAATAGTCTTGCGATAGTAAGTTTCGTGAAGTGCCGCTTTTCGCTTAGCCCGAAATTCGCTTGTCCATTGTTCTTTTGTTTTTTGACGCCGCCATTCTAACAACTCTTCATCTTGCCATTTTTGTTTGGCAACTTCTGAATAAAGCTGCCGCATTTCCGGATTTTTTTCAAAATATTCTCGAACTCTTTCTGCCTGAATTAAACGATTCAGTTCATCACTCCAATATTCTTGCTGTGCTTTGTTCAATTGTGCCCGATTTTGTTGGCGATATTCTTCGTTGTTCTCATAAAAATCTCGCCACTTTTGCATCATGTATGCTTTGTACTCTTCATCTTCCCACTGAGCCTTAGCTTGTTGTGAAAGAATATAACTCGTTTTTATCCATGACATCCGATCGCTCATCATGGCACGATATTCTTCGCTCATATGAGCTTGACGGCTCTTTTCAATTACATCCGGTCGATGCAACGTTTTTTCGATATGGGCGCGGTGTAGTGCTAAATGCTCTTCCGCAGGAAGCCGCTTGATATTTGTCGGATTATTGTTGAGTTTATTGAAATCTACATGATGGCGGTGATTGCCATCTTTGGATTCATAAACTCCATTCTGGAGGTTATAAATATCCGCCAGAATATGGGTGTAAATCCATTTATCATGCTTGCAATTCCAAGTCATTTCGTAACCGTCAAGCCCATTACCTCGTTCATCCTTTTCGGAAATCTTTCGATAAAGTGGCATCAAGGCATCTTCAGGTGTCAACAAATACGCTGCTTTATAGCTGCCATCACGCAACATAAAAAGGTGATCTGGCGTGCATATAAGAGTTTGCCCATTATCTAATTTTAGCTTGATAACTTCAGCATTTTTCTTGGTCACTCTGGGGTTTACAATGCGCTCTATGCCGATGTTTCCGTCCTTGCAGATGGTGTAACAAAAATGCTCTTTTCCTTCCAATTGTTCGGCAACAATTTGTTTAAAGCTAATAGAGCGTCCATCAGCTAATAAAATAAGTGTATCTCCAACCCAACATCCGCCCGCGGAATCCCCTTCGACCAGGTATATCTCTGATTCTGCGGGATCTCTGGAGCTACAATCTGCTAATTTGCCCGGTAAAGGTGAAGACTCTAAAACTGATTTTCGACGCACTAAATCGCGAGCGCGACGGGCTGCTTCTGCCGCTTTAAATGCTTGAATTGCTTTTTCTAAAATGGCATCAGCAATGGGGAGACGAAAATCTAAATACTCGGTTAATACTTCCCCCACCAGAGAATCAACTATTCCCCGTACTTCGGGATTCCCCAATTTGGTTTTAGTTTGACCTTCAAATTCGGGATTTGGTACTTTGACGGAAATGACGGCGGTCAAACCTTCGCGAATGTTTTCTCCAGCAAGGTTGGGTTCATTTTCTTTGAGTTTGTTGCGCTTGCGGGCGATCGCATTGAGCGTCCGCGTCAGCACCGCCTTCAGTCCCTCCATGTGAGTACCGCCGTCAACGGTGCGGATATTATTCGCAAAACCCAACACGTTATCTGTGTAAGCGTCAGTACACCACTGCAACGACACTTCTACCTGAACGTCATTGCGCTCCCCTTGCACATAGATAATTTCTTCGTGCAAAGGTTGCTTATCGCGGTTCATGTAAGCGATATATTCGCGAATGCCACCTTTATATTCGTAGCTTTCTACTTTGGGTGTACTGCTTTTTAGTAATTCCAGGCGGTGATCGCTAAAGGTAATTTTTACCCCAGCATTCAGATACGCTAACTCCCGCAAACGTCCCGCCAGAGTCGTGTAATCAAACTCGACACCGGTGGTAAAGATTTCCGAGTCGGGGTTAAATGTCACCGAAGTGCCTGTGCGAGCTTCTTTGATGGGTTGGGACTCTAATTCGCCGATCGGGATACCCCGTTCAAAGCGCTGCTTGTGAACTCGCTTGTCGCGCCACACGGTCACTTCCACCCACTCGGACAAAGCGTTTACGACGGAAATACCGACACCGTGGAGTCCGCCAGAAACCTTGTAACCGCCGCCGCCAAACTTACCTCCGGCGTGAAGAACCGTCATCACTGTTTCCAGTGCGGATTTGCCTGTGCGAGGATGGATATCTGTGGGAATGCCCCGCCCGTCGTCCGTCACCGTCACCGAACCATCGGCATTGAGGTCAACTTCGATGTGAGTGCAGTAGCCAGCCAGCGCCTCATCGATGGAGTTGTCCACCACCTCGTAAACTAAATGATGG
>NZ_JACJUP010000521.1:0-4520 GCF_014748295.1 Planktothrix sp. FACHB-1355
GGCGGCGGCAACAACTTCGCTATCCAAACCTACTTCAGCACCCAGTTTTCCCAAGACTTGTGCATCCGCAATATCCAAATCTTCTACAAAATAAGCTCGCATTACTCTGTCAATAAATTCCGGCAATTTCCGACCATCTTTTGCAGTTAAAGCAGCCGCCGCACCCGGAGTGCTATCGATCGCTAAACGAGACGGCACGTTGATGGTGACGCCGTAATATTTGCACCAATCGAAAATATCTTTAACTATGTATTTAATTTTAGCTGGCACATCCTTGGGGCCAGGATTGCCCGAAACTTGCATCACTTTGTACAAATCGATGACATGATAATTAATGTTGCATTGAGTACGTTTTGCTAATGCAGTCAGTTGGGTATTGGCAAGGTAAGCAAAAGGGCTGCTAAAACTTAGGTATACGTCTAATGTCTTGCTCATTCTGGATACTCTCGATCTCATACAGAATCCGTTGCGATGACCTTTTTTATCTTAACCGACTGTAGAGACGTTTCACGAAACGTCTCTACAACGTCAAACCCGCTCAAATACACGTAAATGTTCAAATATATGAGCATCATTTGCTACAGTAATTTGACATCGCATAACATAATTGAAATTTGAAATCAATAATTATGTTTCAAGCAACTCGCCGCCGCCTCGCTATTTGGTATACAACTGTCACGGCAGTTTTGCTGCTGCTGTTTGCGACTGGTGTTTATCTATACGTCCGGAACACATTGATCGAGCGGGTGGATGATACGCTCAATCATGTGGTGGAAGTGGTTGTGCGATCGCTCGCGATCGAAGCAGTTTCCCCCAACGATCGCATTAACAAATATCGCGTTAACGTGGAAGCCAGTTTTCGCGATAACGCCGATACCGTAGAAGACGATCGCATCGACCTGGAATGGTTCAGTCCTACAGGTGAATTGCTGTGGTCAACCTTTGATGAACCGCTAAATGTTCCCATTCGCGCTAACCGCACGGTCGAAACCGTTCGGTTAGCTAAGAGTCAAGAAACTCGCTTCCTCACGCCTTCACCACCTCCTCTACTGCGCCAAGTCACACAAAGAGTGCAAATGGGACGGCAAGTACTGGGATATCTGCGCGTCAGCCATCCTTGGTTTGAAGTAACAAAACCCAGCCATCAATTAATACTAGACTTGAGTTTGGGTATTAGCGCGATGGTGATTTGCGTTGGTGCGATCGGCTGGTTGCTTTCTGGCTTGGCGATGGAACCGGTGCGCGAATCTTACCAACATCTCAAACAATTTACATCTGATGCTTCTCACGAACTCAGAAGTCCGATCGCCATGATTCAAACAAACGTACAGGTAGCCTTGGCAGACCCGGATCGCTCGTCCGAACAACATCAACAACAATTAAAAGTGATCGAACGACTAACTCAGCGGCTAGGGCGTTTGGTCGATGATTTATTGTTTCTTGCCAGAGAAGATAGCGGCATCGTACAACCTCGCTTTTCAGCCTGTCCTCTCGACGCTTTGTTAATGGAAGTTGTAGAAGAACAGCAACTGCTTGCTGCCGAAAAAGGTATTAAACTCGCCTTAGATTTGGTGACTGCACAAATCAGCTTTCCTGACGAAACAGAAGAAGACTTTTTTACATTCCAAGCAGATTGGGATCGGCTGGCGCGTCTGTTTACAAATTTAATTGGTAATGCGCTGCAATACACGCCGATAGGGGGTAAAGTTGATGTGGAATTGCAAAGAATTATACGCCGAGGGAACCATCCGCAACTGCAAGTTAAAGTTATCGATAGCGGTATCGGTATCCCAGAAGACGCACTGCCTCATTTATTCGATCGATTTTTTCGAGTCGATCCCGCCCGCACTCGCGGTAAGTCAACCGGTTCCGGATTGGGATTGGCGATCGCAGCTGCTATTGTCGAAAATCACCACGGTCATATTCGGGTTGAAAGCGTTGTCGATCGAGGCACAACCGTTACCGTTACTTTGCCGCAATACCGACTGGAAACACATTAAACATCTCCAAAAATTCTTGTGGGGTAGGCATCTTGCCTGCCTTTGAGATTCTTTTAGAGGAGATGTCTAATAGACATCTCCAAAAATTCTTGTGGGGTAAGCATCTTGCCTGCCTTTGAGATTCTTTTAGAGGAGATGTCTATTAGTTATTGGGGGATAGGGCATTGGGCATCGTCGCCGGGAGTGCATTCTTTATTTTGAGCTTTGGCTTTGAAAGTTTAATTTTCTAATTTCATCTATCAAAAGTTAGTTTTTTATTCAAAAAGATGAGCAAAAAAATATTAGCATTTTGGAATGCCTCCTGTGACAGAGGCAAGCTGGGAACCTTTCAGATTAGGCTCAAGATCGACGTTGGAAATGGGAGCTTTTTAATAGTTCTATGCCAATTGGATTGCGAGAAGATATTGCCTACATTCTGCTGAAAAAAATCGACGAAACCGATAGCAGTCAAGGAATGCACTCGGTTAACTTCACCGAGACAGACTTTGCTGGTCGAGAAATAACCCCCGTAGATTTTTTGGGCCACCTAGATTACTTAAATCAAAAGGGATACATCAACGCCGAGTTTAGCGGCAATGCCTATGCAAATCAGGAAGATGTTCCCGATGCGGTTAATCCCAAAGAATTCGATCTCAGAATTGCCAACTCTTATGGCGCAGCAGATGGCCCCTTGCCCCATTTAATTACCTTTAAAAGGGCAGAGCTAACGGAAAGAGGCCGCAAAATGCTGGAAAAAATGGAAGCAAATCCTCCTCAAGCTCTCAGGGAAGGGCCGACAGTACCTATCGCTACCAAAGATATGCCGTTCCTTGAGAAAGTGATGCTCAAGGGCAATTTGTCAGATCCTTTTGATGCCAGGGATATTACGGAAGTCGTGTTCCGCACCATGCGCGACATGATGAGTACGGAAGCTGCCGATCGCGTGGCGAACGAGCTGCACGAAGAAGCGCTACCGACAAAAGACAAAGCGCTGCAAAACGAAGTGGCAGAACTTTGGAAAGATACCAATCCGATCGTCAGCTTCTTAAGTCGAGTTCGTCCTCCTCTGATTATCAAATCCGATACGTTTCTCTTCCGGATCGCTCAAGAAGCCGGTTTACAACCGGACGTACAACCGGAAACTGTTGTTAAAGCAGTGTTCTCAGCGACCAAGGACGAATTGTCTCAAGAACGAATTCAAGAAATCGCGAACTTCTTGCCGGACAAGATTCGCCAACTGTGGGAACAGGCTTAGCTTTTTGAGTAGCCAAAAGTAATAGATAAAAAGGCAAAAGTAAAAATATGCGATGGATTTAATTTTTGCCTTTTACTTTGTTTCTGCCAGTACCGCGATCGAATATTTGCCATTTGGCAAAGAAAATATCCATTTAGTCAAAATTTACTCAAAACAAAGGTGAATCATGAGTCAACAAAAACGACAAATTAAACAGCAGATCGGGTTAGTGGGAGCTATTTTTGGTACCTTAATCCTGAGCTTACCGGCGATCGCGCAAACGAATCAAAGTCCTCGCGATCCGCGATCGGGTACAGGCAACAATGCTGTGTGTTCTGCTGATACAAGCGACACCAATATAAATCGCGAAGGGCCATCTTCTGTCAACAGCAATAGAAATACGCCAACGCCAACTAACGATGTAGAGACGCGAGATTCGCGAACCGATACTACCACACCGTCTTCTGCTAATAGGAATAGAAACACGCCAATTACGGGTACCGATAACTCATCGACCAGGATGGGCAATACGTCATCGGGGACAGGAAGCGATCGCACTTCTTCCAGTAACACAGATATAGAACGCCGGACTCGCGAAGGCACTTCTTCCGTCAATAGCAGTAGAAATACGCCAACAGAAGATAGCGCTAACTCATCTGTTGATGATACCAACTCTTCGTCTGCGTCTACCGATGCCATGTCCGATCGCGATCGTAACGCCATACGGACTGGTGACGAAGCTAATTGCAGTACTGATGGCAATAACACCAACATCAACCGCGATAAGCAACTGCGTCGCAACGATTACCAAATGATGCAGCAACGGCGCAACACCACAATTATTCCGCCTACCCCAGAACAGAGACAAACTACCAGTGCGATGGTCAGACCCTCCAACGGTGCGGTGAATGTTAGGCTGGTGAACGAAACCGGAGCTGACATCGTTTACGAAGTAATTGGCGAAACCAATCAAAGAAATCTACAAGGTGAATCCTACGTCAGTTTAGAAAGTTTGGATACACCCACGACCATCACTTTTTACCGTGCTGATGGAGGTTTATTGAGAGTTCGTCCCCAAGCTGTTGCCCCAGGAGTACTGGAAGTAAGGTTGGCAGCAACAACAGATTTGGGCGCAGACAGGAATGCCTTAACCGTTCAACCGACTGGCGGCGTTTATGTGAACTAACCAAAGCTAGGGAATTGCAAATTTGAGATCTTAAATTTGCAATTCTCTAAGGGATTTCCAGCACTTCCCCCAGGAGAATTGCTTCAGCTTTAGTATCCCTCAAACTGCGAACCAAAGCGAT
>NZ_JACJUP010000522.1:0-4439 GCF_014748295.1 Planktothrix sp. FACHB-1355
ATTTTTAATTTTCACAAGTTGAACGATCGCACCGACCAACTCATCAGCATCTACCGGCTTCGCTAAATGCCTATCAAAACCGGCAGCCAGAACCTTTGTGCGGTCTGTTTCCATCGCATATGCTGTCAGCGCCACAGTCGGAAGCATACCCCCAGTCTGCGACTCCAAAGCCCTCACCTTGCGAATGAGATCGTAACCATCCTCGTGGGGCATTCCGATATCGCTGACCAGTACATCCGGATTCCATTCTGCCAATGCTTCCAGTGCCGAACTAACTGATGTCACAGCCTTGACTTGAGCGCCATATTGTGATAGAGCAGCTTTCAGAAACTCTAGCGTATCCGGTTCATCATCAACAACGAGTACCCGCACGCCGGAGAGGGGGAGAGTGGGGGAGTGGGGGAGGGAGGGAGTAGGGGAAGAATTTGGTTCTCTGACTATTTTGGTTTGTTCCAGAAGTGGCAGATAAACCGTGAAAGTTGCACCCAGTCCTTCTCCGGCACTTTCTGCTTTAACTGTACCGCCGTGCAATTCTACCAGGTGACGGACAATTGCCAAACCGAGTCCCAGTCCACCGTGCGCCCTTGTGGTTGTGCTATCGGCTTGGCGGAAGCGATCGAACACGTAAGGTAGAAATTGGGGACTGATACCTTTACCCGTATCGCTTACCGTGATTTGGGCATACGATCTTGCAGATGGATTGAATTTCAAATTCGAGATTTCAGATTGCAGATATAAAGCAGAATTTTTGTGTTCAATTTGCCATCTTAAATCTGAAATCTGCAATTTCTCCAGTTGCACCTCCACCTTTCCCCCAGAAGCCGTAAACTTAATCGCATTGGAGAGCAAATTCCACACAACTTGCTGCAAACGGTTGAAATCACCAGATACCGTACAACCCCTATCTTGGCAGAGCAACTTAAGTTCGATACCCTTATCTTGAGCAGAGGGACGTACAGCTTCAGTTGCGGCTTCCATAACAGCAACCAAATCGATCGGATGGAGACTCAGAGAAACTTTACCTCGCAGCATTCGCGAGACATCCAGCAAATCTTCGATCAATTCACTTTGCGATCGGGCATTGCGTTCGATCGTCTCCAAAGCGCGATCGCTCGTTGCTCGATCGAACTGGCGCTTCCGCAGCAGAGTTGCCCAACCCAGTATCGCATTCAAAGGTGTCCGCAACTCATGGGAGACGATCGCCAAAAACTCATCCTTAATCCGATTTGCCTCTTGAGCTTGTGTGTACAGCCGCGCATTGTCAAAAGCCAAAGCAGCGCGGTAAGCCAGATCTTCTGCCAAAGCTAGATCGCTTGGCTGATACCGACACCGCGACTCTGTGCCAGTAAAAGAAATTACACCCAGCGTTCGCCCCCGCGCCACCAAAGGCACCACTACCAACGATTTGGGAGCGAGTTCGCCCATAAACCGATAACGATCGACATCGCTGCCCTGCGCCTCAAACAGCTTAAAAATATTGCCTTCTGAGCCTGCTTCGGAAGCCACATTAAGCAAGCTGGCTGTATAGTTGCAAACATCTTCAATCAACAACGGTTGACCGCTACGCAGCACTTGCGCTACCGGCGCATTCGAGTTGGAGTCCAGCGGGTAGGATTGCAATTCCTCAAGCAGTCTTTCTTGCGATCGATCTTTGTGGGCAAAGGCTACCAGGCGGATCTGCCCCCCATCCTCCCATACGAAAATAGCGCAGTAGTCCGCTAGGTAAGGCACAGCCAAACGCGCTACGCTTCTCAGAGTCGTCTCGTAGTCAAGTGTTGCCGTTAACACTTTACTAGCTTCTGCAAGAAACCGCTGCGCTTCTTCGGCCCGATGCAGTTTAGTAATATCGCGTCCCACCCCAACAAGTCCGATCACTTCCCCATCACCATTTCGTAACGGAGATACGGAAGTTTGACAATATTCAGTGCCATTAGCGCTTTGAAACAACCACTCATAGATCGCCGTTTCTCCAGCAAGCGCCCTTTGATTGGCTTCTTCGTGAATTGCCGCCGCTTCCTCACCTAAAATCTCGCGGGGAGTCTTGTCCAAAAAGAATTCCGGTTTAACACCCGTCTTCTCCCACCAAGAGCCAAACACACCCGTATGGCGCTGTTCCCGATCCAAAGTAAAGACGATATCCTGCATAGAATTAACGAGAGTTCGGAATCTTTCCTCACTTGCTTGCAGGGCTTCCTTAGCCCGCTTGCGTTCGGTAATGTCGTAAAAAGTCATGATTCCAGCAACGATCGCCCCTTCGTAGCTGTAGATTGGGGTAGATCTGACGCGCATTATACCACGACTGCCATCACCGCGCTGGAAATTAATTTCCTCATCGGTGATCACCTCACCAGTAGCGATCGATCGCGCTAAAGGCCATTCTTCGGGTGCGTAAAGTCGTCCATCCGGATGGAAACCCCTGTAATTCTTCTGGTATTGCAGAATGCTATCAGCTTCTAGAAAAGGCTGATGCCAAATTTTCTCCACCAACTTATTGCCTAGAAGTAACCTTCCCGAAGGTGCTTCAGCGATGATGGCTGCTGCCGGCATCTGCTGTAACACAGCTTCTAAGAGTGCCTGTTCGCTTTCGAGGAGTTTAATTAATTTTTCGCTTTTTACTTGTGCCCGTTTGCAATCGCTGATATCTGCAATTGCAGCGATTGTACCGGATATATTACCTTTAGCATCGTACATCGGTGCCGCCCAGATGGAAACGTCTATTTCCGCACCAGATTTTTTCTGCCAACGCACTTCCTTGGATGTAGAATTTTCGATTTCTTGTAATCCCAAATCTAAAATTACCGATCTAATATCTAATGGTACTTCTTGTGCGCTCCAGCCAAATATACGTTCGGCAGATGGACTCCACATTTTGAGCTTCCCTTGCACATCAAGAGCAATAATGGCTAGGGGGGAAGCTTGAATGAGGCACTCCAATCTTTGATTGCTTTCTAACAGCGCTGACTCAGTTTGTTTGAGCTTAGTGATATCGCGAGTAATGCCCAAAACATATTCGATCGCACCATTTTTGTCAAATTCAGGAACGAGACGCGATTGATAATATTGAGTTTCTTCTGTAGCGCGAAACTCGTACTCGATAACGCGCTCTTCGAGCGTTGCAAATACATATTGAAGATGATTTTGCCAGAAAGAACAAATCTCATCTGGCATCCCTAAATCCCGATTTGTTTTGCCGATAAATTTTGATGCTGGTATTCCCGTTGCTTTTTCTATTGCTGAGTTAACATAGACGTAACGTAATTCTTTATCGAAACGAGCCATAATATCTGGTGAAATTTCCACCAGCGCCTTGAATTCTCGTTCTCTTCGGTGTAATTTTTCGTCTTCCTGGAGTTGCGTTTCCTTAATAGCAGCGAACACACCACCCACTTTTCCCGTTTCATCCCAAATTGGACTACAACAAAAAGTGAAGTAGTGCTGCTTTGTATCACCGTTGCTATCTGGAGACAGCATTAGCTTTTCCGATCGGACAACCTTACCTTCCAGAAGAACTGCTTCCACTATTGGGCCGATCGTTTCCCATTTTTCTGACCAACAGCAATGCCCCGGCTGTCCCAAAGCGCGATCTTGTGTTGCTGTACCCAGTATCGGGCGACAAGCATCATTGTAAAATTGGATGAGTTCTGGCCCCCACCAGACGATCGTCGGGAAAGGAGAAGCCAAACAGATGCACGCAGATGTTCGCAAACTCGCCGACCAAGTTTCCACAGCGCCAAGGGGAGTAGCCGACCAGTCAAGCGATCGCATCAGTTTACCCATTTCCCCGCCATCAGGGAAAATTTCCTTGAGTAAATTTGTCTTCATAGGTTCGGGCAAACTATCCATATGCCACCCTCCTTCTTATATATTGGCCGATTCGGCCTTACGCCATACCCGATGCAGCTGTTAGGCGAGTGCTTACTAAGAGTGCGATCGTTTAAAGCGCTAACTTTCTTCTTTATTGTTTATTATTGTTTCCCCAAACGGGTAAATGTGTCTTTTCATACTCTCTCAAGATTTTGATAAACAAAAACGAAGTTACACTGATACCCTCTTGCATAGTCTGGTAAGTTAAATTAGTCGATCGCTATTTAACGCCTCTATTCGAGCTGGTGAAGCGGCGATATTTTTCAGCCGCAGCAGCAGCCAACGATAAAACCCTGTCAGGTTTTGCGCTTCAATGGGTCAAGAAAGCAGGAGGCTCTTGGGAAAATAAGATTATGGCACTAATTGTTCAAAAATACGGTGGCAGTTCAGTTGGGTCGGTAGAACGTATCCAAGCAGTAGCACAGCGCGTCTGGAAAGCAGCCCAAGCTGGCAACTCTTTGGTAGTAGTTGTTTCAGCAATGGGTAAAACGACCGACGGTCTAGTTAAACTAGCTTACGAAATTTCCGCCAATCCCAGTCGTCGGGAAATGGATATGCTACTTTCGACAGGCGAA
>NZ_JACJUP010000523.1:0-4462 GCF_014748295.1 Planktothrix sp. FACHB-1355
CTTCAGTGAGATGGTTTCCTTCCCATTCCCGTTCCAAGTCGTCGTGATGGGAAATCGCTGCGATTGTTTCAATCCAGCGCAGTGGGCGATCTTTTTCGCGCCACTGTCCCGCCAACTCCGCCGCCAGCAAAGCATGGGCGCGATGGTAAATCACTTCCCAACCATTCTCGTGTTGGTTAACAATCACAAACTTTTTTCCTTATTATTATCACTTTGACGTATTTATTACCATCGCGAAAATATAGCTGATATGTCTTCTATCGTTGGAGAGAGGCTAAGGTAAGAAGCGAGTGCGATCGGGCATAATTTTGCTGCCATACTTTGCCGGAACACTCAAGCATTTTACTCAGTCAATACAACTGCAAATCCTAAAATAATCTCTTGCCGAGCCTGGGTATACCGAGATTATATTGGAAACAGAGTGAAATTTTTTGATACTGAAAATACAGAGGCGGTAATGAAATCTTTTTACTTAGTATCGTTAGGGCTGGCAGCAAGCCTTACTGCCGTTATGTCCGCTGAAGTTTGGGCTGATGTATGGCGCACAACTCAGCGGATGGCTGGTTTTTCCACAGATAGTCTTTCATATATTTATTTAGAAAGTTCTAGAGATACGGGAGCGGGTATACCTAAAGCCGAAATGCAAATCGTAAATGTGCCTTCTAACTCCTGCGTTCCCAATGGCTGCATAGAAACTCAGTACGGTGAGTCTCAATCAGGAAAAACTACTAAAATGGCAGAGGATGACTTGCTTGCCAGGACTGGGAATTTACGGCGGAGGTTGAAGTTGGTTTCTCCTCATCTAGGTACAAAACTGAATATTATTTCCCGCTCTAATTCGCCGGATGGCAGCGAAACTGTTGTTGCCAGGTTAAACAACGGAAAAACTTTACAAATTCGGCTCGAACAAAAGCAAATTAAATCCACTTCGCAAGGTGGCACTGCCGAAAGGGATAAAGCCTCAATGAGTTTATTAATAACTTATAACAATCGGCAAAGGCGAATAGGTTCCCTTAACAATTACCGCGATTGGGTAATTTCTTATTCATTGCGAGAAGTCCGTTTGTCTCCTAACGGACGGAATGCGATCGTACTGCTGGATAAAACAGAACCGACTTTTGAGGGTGTATTGCAAACTACGCTCGTACAAGGTTTTCCTCTTTGAACTAATATTTATGGACACTCAGTTAGAATCATACGATTTAGTATTACAAGATGCTTGGCTAATCGATCCAAGCCAAGGGCTCAACGGTCATTTTGATATCGCTGTCAGTAACGGTAAAATTGCCGCCATTGCTGAGCGACTACCTGCCCACAAAGCTGAGCGGACAGTTAATGTTAAAAATCTGATTACCTGTCCGGGCTTTATAGACTTACATACTCATGTTTACGAGGGTATAACTAATTTTGGTTTGAATGCCGACGATGCTGGTATAAATTCAGGCGTCACTACAATTGTGGATCAAGGTAGTTGCGGTTCTTTTAACTTTGCAGGTTTTAAATCAAATGTTGTAGATAAGGCACAGACCGATGTACGTAGCTTTGTTTTAGTTAACCAAGGGGCAGAGCAAAAGTTCGGGAATGCGGGAGTTTATATTCAAAACCCCGCACTGGTAGATATAGAAACCCTTTTCCAACTAGCTGAAAAACATCCTCATATTGTGCGCGGTTTTAAACTGCATGGGGAATCCGGATCTATATCTCGATGGGGAATGGGCGTCCTTAAATTAGCCCGCGAGTTAGGGGATGAAACTAATTTACCTCTATATGTTCATACAGGAGAATTATTTCATGTTGATGAAGATTTTAGACCAAATCCAGAACACGTAATAGAAAAATTGCTTTCTTATATGAAAGCGGGCGACTTATTAGCTCACTGCTACAGTTGCAAACCAGATGGAGTGATGGGAAGGCATAATAAAGTGCCAGATTGCGTTCGGGAAGCAATGCAACGGGGGGTGCTTTTGGATTTGGGACATGGACTGAATTTTAGTTTGGCAATAGCCGATCGTATGATGAGTCAAGGAGTATTTCCCGATATTATTAGTAGTGATGTTCACGGAGATTTTGATACTCCTTATAATGATGCTGTGCTTGATTACAGTTTGTGCGGTGCCATCTCTAAACTGATGGCTTTAGGGTTAGAATTGGAGAGAGCGATCGCATCCGTCACAATCAACCCCGCCCGCGTCCTCAAAGCAGAACATGAGATTGGCACATTACGAATTGGTGCGATTGCCAATATCTCCATACTCGAATTAGTAGAAGGTGATTGGTTATTTGGCGATCGTTTAGGCAAGCAGTTGCTAGCAAAGCAAAGATTGCTGCCAGTTTGGGTTGTTCGTGCGGGAGAGCTTATTAAACCAAATCGTCGTTTGCTTCGGGATTTAAATTAACAGGAGTAGGGTGGGCATTGCCCACCTACACGACATCCTGTTGTTAACGGAAAAGGAAATTGCTGCTACTAACAGCACTTATTTGAATCCCTTGTATTAGAGCCACATCTTTGCCAGCAATACTAATCAGCACATCAGCACCATTTTGGCTGAGGGTAAGAGATCCAAAACTCGTTGCCCCCGGTACGCTGGATAAACTGATAGCATCAGTACCAGCTTTAAAATCGGCGATGATATTAACAGCAACGGGAAGTGCAGTATTTGCGATGCGAAATTCATCTATGCCATCACCACCAAAAAGGATATTGTTGCCATTACCAGCAAACAAAACATCGTTGCCATTATCGCCATACAACGTGCTATTAGTACCTCCGAAAAGAATGTCATCATCCTGACCGCCCCGCATCGTGCAATTAGCTGCGCCGGTGATATTATCTTTACCTTTGTTACCATTAACGATATTGCTAGCGCCAGCAACTATAACATCGTTGCCATTATCACCATAGATGATATCTTTGGTACCACCAGTCAAGTAGTCATCACCTTGACCGCCACGCAGCGTGTTGTTACCAGAACTACCAGCACCGCTAATCGAATCGTTACCTTTGTTGCCGTTAATCTCTTGATTGCCTTTGGCAGAAAGCACATCTGGCCCCATCCAAACAGCCCGGATCAGCTGACCGCCCTCGACGTAGTTGCCTTTCATAGTCGATCGATCTGTAATAGTGTGGGCCTGAACATTAAACATATAATTGTTTCTGCCAGACCCAATTTCGATAATCCCAGAAGTTTCCCATTCACCAGCTTTACTGGTGTTATTAAACTGAGAACCTGCGGCACTTTCGTTTAGTTCGGCAACTAAAGTAACTTTGTCAGTAGCGATATCGTAAGACCAAATGCCAGCATCCCGCGCCCTGGCAGACATCGCATCACCACCAAAGGAAGTTTCATCCTCACAAATCATAACTTTACCGTTGGTGGTGACGACAATATTGTCATAACTAACACCTGTATCCAAACTGCCGGTCATCACAAGTTCAAAGTTAGAAATTTTCCCAGCCGGATCGTTAGGATTGAGGCTAAAACGATATAGCTTGCCATAAGGATTTTCAGCTTCAGCAGGAGTATTTGCTTTTCCGCCAGCAGCTTTGTCGGTAGTACCTGTCGTCACGAAATAAAAAGTGCCCGGATTGTTGGGATCTTCGGCGAAATCTTCCAAACGGCGAAAGTTAGTTGTGCGTCCGCTAGTATTAACCCAGTTGTGCAGAACTGTGCCAGTTGGATCGAGAGCTACATCCTTGGGAATTAACGTCCATGTGGCTCCTAGTTTGACACCTTCAGCCATGATTTCGGCGTCTAATCCATCGACTTTTAAGGCATATAATTGCCCATCTTTGAAGCCGTTGGGATCTTGTGGAGTTTGCTGACCGACGAACATATAAAGTTCGCCGTCGGTGAAATCTTCTGTGCTAAATAACACCGTTTTATCGGAATTAGTAGCGCGATATTGGGAAGCAGCAACTACGTTTTCTTTAGCGTAGCGACCCAAACCGTCGATCGCTAATGCTACGCCGTCTGGAGATATTGCCCATCCCCGACTGGGAGACTCACCAGTTGTTGTATTACTCGTAGTTTCTTCTGGTGCAAAATAGATGGGGACTTCTTGACCGTTCGCATCAACAAACCCGTACTGAGCTAAATAAGCGGAACAAAAGCGGGTGAAACTCAAATTTTGACCTGTAGTGGCGTTTACGTAAGTGCCAGTTGAGGTGTTTAAGACGTATTGGCCAGTAGTATCTACTGCCTTCTCGATCAGGTTTTTACCGCCGATGATGTTCCAGTTTTTATCGAATACAAACAAGGATACTCTAGCTCCTTGAATTTTCCCAGATACAGTCGAAGAAATATCGGAAAAAAGGGGATTACCTTTACTATCAAGTGAGGCGATTTCGTGGTTTAAGAAGAGGTAATTGTAGTCTTTGGTTTCAAATACTCCCATACCATCTGGAATTCCAGTCATGGCGAAGGTTTTACCTGCTGCGACTCGAAAATTTCCCACCGTGCCC
>NZ_JACJUP010000524.1:0-4447 GCF_014748295.1 Planktothrix sp. FACHB-1355
CGAGGTATTTACAACCCCAAAAATAATTGATAGATTCATATTGTCGAAAGCAAAGGCAAAGACAAACGCCTCGCACCGACAAAAACAACAACAACAATGAGTAAAGGTACAAAACAATGGCTGTAGAAAAAACCAATTCTTCCTCTAGCTTGGCTGAAGTTATCGATCGCATCCTTGACAAAGGTATTGTTGTAGATGCTTGGGCTCGTGTATCTCTAGTCGGTATTGAATTGTTGGCTATCGAAGCTCGTGTCGTGATCGCTTCTGTAGAAACTTATCTGAAGTATGCTGAAGCCGTTGGTCTAACTCAATCAGCTGCTATGCCTGCTGCTTAAGAATTGAGTTGATTCTACAATCTCAAGGTTGAGAACATCTTAAATTCTGGTAAACCTTCTGCTTTTCTTTTGTTTCCAAGGATTCGTAATTACCGCGTTTATACGATCGAGGCGCGAGAAAAGCAGAAGTTCCTTTTAACCACAGTCGCCGGAATGCTCCCAACCAGCGAGTGTGGTTTAATAACGGTTATTTAGCATTATTGCGGAGAACCTCATGACGGCTTTAATGGAAAAAATCCGGCAGGAGCATCGTTCAATAGCTGAGGAAGTGGCTCAACTATTTAAAGAGACTCAAACATTTCTGTCGGATACCACAACACAAAGACACGCCCAAGCTAAAAAGCAAGCGGAAGAACTGTTTCAATTCCATCAAAATTTACAACAAGAAAATCGCGACTTCTTAACAGCTACCCATCAAAAACGGATGGATGAAGCTCAAAAACAAGCTGCAAATTTGGATAAATTCCACCAAGAATTGCAGCAAAATAGCCGCGATTTTTTAACGGCTACCCATCAACAACGGATGACTCAAGCCAAGGAACAAAACCAGCAGCTACGTCAATTCCGCCGGGATCTGTTTATCAGTATTTTTGGAATTCCTACTACTTCTGCAAAGCAAGTAAAGATTTCACCAAAGCAGCCCAAGAATTGATTTAACTAATCAAATACACAAGTTGCTGCGGAGAAATCTCGATCTCAAATATAAAACCCCCTAATCTGCTAGCTGTTTTTTCTAGTAAGACCGGGGGGTTAGTAATCAAAAACAACAATGAGTTTTAGGTTTTAAACAATGACATTCTGTGCAACTACTGAGTGCCTAAAACTCAGTCTAGAGGCACAATTCCCGACCTTACGGATTCGGGCTTCCTGCTTCTACGGGAGAATCTCTTCTTTACCCTCCACAGGCAGCAACGATTAGTCTCACCGCCGTTAAAAGCTGTTTCAAACTTTTCAGCCTAGTGATTGTGTAGCTGTATTAACACTATAGCACATAAATTTACAATTCACAACCGGGCTAACTCAATACTCATACCTTATCTCGTTCTAAACTATGACTGTCGATCAAATCAATAACAAAAGAGCCGTTCTGCGCGTTCGTCCAGGTCAGTTTGTCGCTACACCTTCCATCCAGAAAGTAGCCACTCGCGCACTGCGTTACCTGCAATCCGGTTTTTCAGTTCACCTGCGCGGGCCTGCGGGGACGGGTAAAACCACCCTAGCGATGCACCTGGCTAACTGCCTAGCCAGACCGATTATGTTAGTTTTCGGAGATGACGAATTTACAAGTGCCGACTTGATTGGCAGTCAATCCGGTTACACCCACAAAAAACTACTAGACAATTATATTCATAACGTTGTCAAAGTTGAAGACGAACTGAAGCAAAATTGGGTAGATTCCCGACTGACAATGGCTTGTCGGGAAGGATTCACCTTAGTTTATGACGAATTCAACCGTTCCCGCCCCGAAGTAAACAACGTTTTACTTTCCGCGCTAGAGGAAAAAATTCTCACCTTACCTCCCAGCAGCAATCAACCGGAATATCTTCACGTTCATCCCCATTTTCGGGCTATTTTTACATCCAATCCCGAAGAATATTGCGGCGTCCACTCAACTCAGGATGCTTTAATGGATCGGTTGGTAACCATTAATATGCCCGAACCGGATGAGTTGACCCAAACCGAAATCCTGGTGCAAAAAACGGGAATTAGTCGCGAAGATGCTTTATTAATCGTGCGGCTAGTCAAAACATTTCGTTTGCAAACAGGGGCAGAAAAAACTTCTGGTTTGCGGTCTTGTTTGATGATTGGTAAAGTCTGTGGAGAACACGAAATCCTTGCGAAGCCATCCAATGCGGATTTCCGCGATATTTGTGCTGACGTGTTATTTTCGCGTACCAATTTATCGCTCAGCGAAGCTACCACTATTTTCTGGGAACTACTCAACAAAATAGAAATCGAATCGATCGACCTTGCTGTTGCACCTGGTTTGCCAGATTCAGATACCGTTTCTCCAGAAAATTTAGTTCCCCACGAACCAGAAATTTACCGCTACTTGCAACAGAAAAAAACTGCCGACGTAACTGAAATTCGCAAGGCATTAAACATCAGTCGCAATCAAGCAGAAACAGCGCTAAGTTCTCTGTTACAAAAAAACTTGCTCAATCAGCAAGACCGTTTTTTCACCCTTTTTGAGTCAAACTAATCGTGACTTCCTCTATCCTTCCGACACGTCCTCAGACAAACTCCAGTCGAGCCATTACTACATCCACTCAAGGTTCTACCTTAGCGGATATCCTCGAAAGAGTTTTAGATAAGGGAATTGTGATTGCTGGTGATATTTCCGTATCCATCGCCACCACCGAACTTCTCCACATCCGTATTCGCTTGTTAATTTCTTCAGTTGATAAAGCGCGGGAAATGGGAATCAATTGGTGGGAAAATGACCCCTATCTCAGTAGCAAATCTCAAGGTTTGATGGAGCAAAATCAACAACTTCTAGAACGATTGCAAAGTTTAGAAACAGAACTGCGATCGCTCAAAGCTTTGACCAATACTCAACTACCATCAGGTGCAAAGGAAGCATATGATTACGATCAAAACAATGAAAGATATCCCGACCAGCCAGAAAATTCCGAGCTTGCACAATAACAAGTCTCTAGAAAAGTGGCGTCATTCCAGTAAAGATAAAGCTGCTCACCTCAGAATTTCAGCCATTGAACCTCGCCGCCAAAAAATCAGTAAATAACTTACATCATGGCATTAACTTGCACGCCTTGTGAAAATTCTACTGAAGTATTCTCCGCTGCTGACAAAGTTAACAGTAAAGCGGGTTTAGCTCCTTTACTGTTAACTGTTGTGGAACTGGTGCGCCAGTTGCTGGAAGCACAAATAATTCGGCGCATGGAAGCAGGAATTCTCACTGACTCTGATTTAGATAGAGCGGCTGAAAGCCTGGAAAAATTGTCAGAGCAAGTTCTCCATTTGTGCGATATTTTTGAAGTCGATCCTGCCGATCTCAATGTAAATCTTGGAGAATTCGGGACGCTTTTACCGTCGCCGGGAAGTTACTATCCGGGAGAAAGCAGTACCAATCCCTCTATTTTGGAACTGCTTGACCGACTTTTAAATACCGGCATTGTGGTAGAAGGTAATGTGGATTTAGGCTTGGCTCAACTCAATCTCATTCATGCCAAGCTGAGGTTGGTTTTGACATCTATGCCTGCCTAATTGGGAAGGCTGTTAAACGCTTGTTAAATTTTTGGAAAATTGTATGGATTGTGGTCTTTACCTATACGGCATTTTTCCTGACTCTATGCCGGAACAATTAGCCTTAGAAGGAATGGATAAGCAACCAGTATATAGCACGATTATTGAGGGGTTTACCTTTCTTTATTCGAGCGCTAAACAGGAAAAATACCTAGCTTCTCGACGCAATTTAATTTGTCATGAAAGAGTTTTAGAACAAGCGATGAATGAAGGGTTTCGTACTCTTCTACCTTTGCGCTTTGGGATGGTAATAAAAACTTGGGAAACTGTCATAGAACAATTGACTAGACCCCATCAGGATAAACTAAAAGATTTATTCGCTAAATTAGCGGGACGCCGAGAAGTTAGCGTTAAAGTTCTTTGGGATAGTAAGTCAGAATTGCAAGCGCTACTTTCTGCAAATAAAGACTTGAAACAAAAGCGCGATGCGATGGAAGGTAAAACTATGAGTATGGAGGAAGTCATTGATATCGGTCAAATGATTGAAAACGGTTTGTTGCTTCGCAAGCAGGAAGTAATTCAAGCTTTCCGAGATGAATTAAATTCTTTGGCTAAAGAAGTCGTGGAAAACGACCCGATGACCGAAGAAATGATTTACAACGCTGCTTATTTGATTTCTTGGGATGCGGAGGCTGAATTTAGCGATCGCGTCGAAGCTATTGACCAAAAATTTGGCGATCGCTTCAGAATTCGCTACAACAATTTTACCGCTCCTTATACATTCGCCCAACTTTTTTAACTGGAGTCAGAGTTATGTCTCTGAAACTTTTACTATTTCCAATTATGGGGCCAATTACCGGTCTGGCATGGATAGGGCAACAAATTCAAGAACGTGCCAATACCGA
>NZ_JACJUP010000525.1:0-4381 GCF_014748295.1 Planktothrix sp. FACHB-1355
CCAAGTTTCCGACGGACTGAAAAAATTGGCTCGCATTGCAGAAGTTCCTCTCAAGCACGTTTTGCTCGCCGCACATATTAGAGTGATGAGTTTGTTGGGTGGCGAAACCGACGTTTTGACGGGTCTGGAGTCTAACGGTCGAGTGGAAGAAGCAGACGGAGAAAAGGCGTTGGGAATTCATTTGAACACCGTACCTTTTCGCTTGCAACTGACGGGAGGAACGTGGATCGATTTGGCGCAGCAAGTCTTTGCTACCGAACGGGAATTGTTACCTTTCCGGCGTTATCCCTATGCGGATTTACACAGGCTTTGCGGTCGTCAAGCGCTACAACCTCTGGTGGAAGCTGTTTTTAACTACACTCACTTTCACGTATACGATCGCCTTCAAACTCTCAAAGGTTTGGAAATCTTGGGGGCTAGGGGTTTTGGAGAAACTCACTTTCCTTTGCGGGCTGAATTTAATCGCAATCACGCTTCCGATCGCATACAACTGGATTTGGAATGCAATTTGCGAGAAATCGGACAAGCGCAATTAGAAGCGATCGGCAATTACTACATCGAAACTCTGACGGCGATGGCGACTCACCCGCACGATCGCTACGAGAATTCCTGTCTGCTTCCAGCTGCGGAAAAGCATCGGCTACTGGTCGAGTGGAATAACACTCAGAGGGAATTCAAAAAAGAAGAAATCTGCCATCTGAATTTAGAAGATTGTTGTATTCATCAATGGTTTGAGGCGCAAGCAGAATTAACCCCAGATGCAGTAGCGGTGCAATTCGATGGCGAACAATTGAGTTACCGACAATTGAACGATCGCGCCAATGCGATCGCACATTACTTACAAAGTTTAGGGGTTGGCCCTGATGTGTTGGTAGGTCTATGTGTGGAGCGATCGCTAGAAACGATCGTCGGAATCTTTGCTATCCTCAAAGCAGGCGGTGCTTATGTGCCTATAGACCCTGCCTATCCCAGTTCGCATCTGACTTTTATTCTGGAAGATAGCCAAGCACCAGTCCTTTTAACTCAACAACAATTAGTTTCAGGACTCCCACAAACAAAGGCGAAAATAGTATGTTTGGACTCGGATTTTCAGACCCTGAAACTGGGGAATCCGATCGCTAAAACTACTCCTGAAAATCTAGCATACGCGATTTATACTTCAGGTTCTACAGGACGACCGAAAGGAGTTTTGGTAACTCATCGAAACTTGGTTCATTCAACCATAGCTCGAATTGCTTACTATCGAGAACCCGTTCGCAGTTTCTTATTAATTCCTTCCTTCGCCTTTGATAGTTCAATTGCAGTTATTTTTTGGACGCTTTGTCAAGGAGGAAATCTAGTAATACTCAGGGAAGGTTTGCAGAAAGATATCTGGCAATTGGCAAGTGCGATCGGCAACTATCGCGTCTCCCATTGGTTAAGCGTTCCCTCGCTTTATGCAACTCTTTTGGAACATATCGAACCCAGTCAGCTTGCTTCTCTGCAAACTGCGATCGTTGCGGGAGAATCTTGTTCCAAAGAGTTAATCGAACGTCATCAAAAGCAACTGCCGCATACACAATTGTTTAACGAATACGGGCCAACAGAAGGAACTGTTTGGTGCAGTGTTTACGATTGTAAAAATTCCGATTTTAAAACATCTGTTTCGATCGGTCGTCCCATCGCAAATACTCAGATTTATTTGCTCGATTCTCATCTCCAACCAGTACCTATTGGAGTTCTTGGCGAACTTTATATCGGCGGACTCGGCGTCACCAAAGGTTATCTCAACCGTCCCGAATTGACTGCTGAAAAATTTATTCCAAATCCCTTTAATGATTTGGGATTGCCGATTTTAGATTTGAGATTTTCAGATTTCAATCCCAAATCCAAAATCCCAAATCCCAAATCCGAAAGGCTCTATAAAACTGGGGATTTGGCGCGTTACCTCCCAGATGGAAACATTGAATTTATCGGACGTATTGACCATCAGGTGAAGGTGAGGGGATACCGGATCGAACTGACAGCGATCGAAGCAACTTTACTGCAACACCCCGCCGTCCGAGAAGCTGTCGTATTAGTTCGAGAAGAACAGCCAGGAAATCAACGTTTAGTTGCTTACGTAGTACCGAATCGCGGATTTGCGCTGACAAATGAAGAATTGCGGAGTTTCTTAAGGCAAAAGCTACCGGAATATATGATTCCTAACAGCTTCATCAAACTAGATGCACTGCCGTTAACGCCAAATGGGAAAGTCGATCGCCACAGTTTACCAGCATTTGAAAAAACGCAATCCAGCGATGATGTAATGGCTCGAATTCTAGAACAACTGGAACAATTGTCTGAAGAAGAAGTGAAAGTAATGCTTTCGCAAAAGAGCTTGTCAATAAGCACAAGAGGTTAGTTAAAATTGGCAATTTTGCTGAAAAAATTAGTAAAACTGTTTCGCAATTCAAGGAGATAAAAAGTGAGTGAGCTTTTAAAGCGTCTTGAGCAACTTTCACCAGAAAAACGCCAACTTCTGGAAATGTTAATGAAAGAAGAAAGTGTAGCGGCTCAAACTACCTACGTAGCACCTAGCACGCCAGTTGAGGCGGCGCTGGCTAAGATTTGGGGTCAGGTACTGGGGATCGATCGAGTAGGCATCCACGACAACTTTTTAGAGTTGGGAGGAGATTCGATTCAGAGTATTCGGATTGTAGCTAAAGCTAACCAAGCAAGTCTTCAACTCAGTACAAATCAACTTTTTGAACATCCGACGATCGCAGAATTGGCAACAGTTGTAGGTGCGATTTCTCTTCGCGAGGCACAACAGGAAGCTGTAGTAGGCTCAGTACCTCTAACTCCTATCCAACAGTGGTTTTTCGAGCGCAATTTTGCTGAAAATCATCATTGGAACCAAGCTTTTCTGCTAGAAATAAATCGAGATATAGACCCCTCTTTGCTAGAGGAAGTTGCTCAGCAGCTACTCGTACATCACGATGCTCTGCGCCTCCGATTTCAACAAAAATCGGGAATTTGGGAGCAAGTAAATATGGGTTTGGAAGAGAAAGTTAGTTTTGCTAAATTCGATCTTTCAACTATTCCAGAGTCAGAGCAAAAATCCGCTATTGAAAGCATAGCAACAGAAATCCAAGGCAGCTTCAATTTATCAGCAGGGCCATTGATGAAAGTGGCGTTTTTTGAACTGGGTAATCAAAAAACGAACCGCTTACTGATTGCCATCCATCACTTAGTAGAAGATGTAGTTTCCTTACGGATACTTCTGGAAGATCTCCAGGCAGCTTACGAGCAAATTAGTAGTGGAAAAGCTATTTCCCTTCCAGCTAAAACGACTTCTTTTAAACAATGGTCTGAACTACTGACCGAGTACGCTCGATCGGCAGAGGTTAAGCAAGAATTATCTTACTGGTTAGCAGAACCTCGGAGACAAGCTCAACCTTTGCCGAGAGACTACCCCGAAGGAGCTAACATTGAAGCCTCGACTCGCGTTGTTTCGGTATCTCTAAATACAGAAGAAACTCAAGCTTTACTTCATAAAATTCCGGCAACTTACCAAACACAAATTAATGAAGTGTTGCTAACAGCTTTGGTACAAACTATTACCGAATGGATGGGAAGACGCGACCTTCTGATTGACTTAGACGTACACGGACGAGAAGAAATTATTGAAGGTGTGAACCTATCCCGCACAGTTGGCTGGTTTACAAACTGCTTTCCGATGTATTTCAACTTGACGGATGTGGAAACTCCGGTCGATCGGTTAAAGTCGATCGCACAGCAGCTTCGCCAAATTCCCAAGCGGGGGATGGGTTATGGTTTGCTGCGTTATTGCGGCGACGATAAGACGATCGCACAAAAAATGGGCTCTCTTCCTCGACCGGAAATTATATTTAACTACTTAGGTCAGTTCGATCGCATTCTACTCGAATCTTCTCCATTTCAACTAGCTCGCGAATCTCACGGACTGAGTATTAGTCCCCGCAACACTCGACCCCATTTGTTACTCGTTTTGGGGAGAATCTTGGAAGGACAACTGCAAATGAACTGGGAATACAGTGAAAATATTTACCGACAAAGCACTGTAGAAAATCTGGCTCAGCGCTTAATGGAAGAAGTGCGTTTGTTGCTCCCTCAGTGATATTTAAAGCGGTCAATGATGCGCGAAAAATTTTGAAATTCGGTCACGGAAGAGAGAAATTTATGTGCGGTATTGTAGGAATTTTCTCGAAAGAAAAACCGATTTCGGCAGAAGCGTTAGCAAAAGCAACGCAGCAGTTGAAATATCGTGGCCCAGACAAACAAAATCACTGGATTGCTTCCCATCAACGGGTGGGATTGGGTCACGCTAGATTGAGCATTATCGACCTAGCAACGGGAGATCAGCCGATCGCAAATGAAG
>NZ_JACJUP010000526.1:0-4504 GCF_014748295.1 Planktothrix sp. FACHB-1355
AAAACTAGGAATATACATGATAAATTTCCTGAAGTTGTTAATGTATCTAACAATTTATCTGTGAAGCCTAAATAGAAGAGTTGTAGGCTATTTACCGATAAAAATTGGCTTTTCAGTCTACTCTTGATGCTTTTTTATCGGTTGCACAAGTAGTTTAACTTGCTCCAACAGAAACGTTTATTAGCATCGGTGAAGATGCGGGGGTAAGGCCGAGTGCCACGTCCCCCCAACGCATAACTATTGCTCCAGCAGTAGATGTTCCGCCGAAGGTGTAAATAAGAACAAGATCATTTTCACGAATTTTACTCAATTGAGAAGCGTGGTAAAGATTAACAATTGGAGATGCGGCTCCAATATTCCCGTATACAGGGTTGGGGTTAATTGTGCGCTCAGGGTCGATTCCTAATGCCTGTGTGTAAACACTTGAATACCAAGCAGTGTTTGTATTGAAAACAAAAAAGTCAATTTCATCGAGTGTCACACCAGCATGAGCGATAGCATCTTCACAACACAAGCGACAAAATTTTACAAACACATCGCTAAACATTTTATTAGCTTTATTTCCTGCCCGAATAAACATTCGTGGATTGCCATGAGAATCTACAGCAAGTTCATTAAAGAAAGCATGACAAGTTTCAGAACTATGAATAATTTTGCTGCTGAGAATACCTTGGTTTGTTTTGAGTTTTCCAACTACAAAAGCTCCGGCACCATCACCTACTAAAAATGAGAGTGTATCATTTTCATCAATGAAACGAGAAAACGCAGATGATGCTACTACCAACACATTACAGTATTCTCCCGTTCGTACTAAGGAACAAGCAGTTTGGAGTGCAACTAGGCTACTCGTGCAAGTTGAATCAAGGTTCCATGCAGCCCCCTGTAAACCTAATTTACCAGCTAAAAAGGCAGCATTTCCTGGTACTATTTGCTCTGGAAACATTGAGGTAACGAGCATTAAATCGATGTCTTCAGGAAAAAGTTTTGCTGCTTCAAGTGCTTTCATCGCTGCATCATATTCCAAAGTCAGCGAAGATTCATCAAGACCAAGTACTCGCCGTTCTACTGCACCTCGAAAAGGATCGGACAGATAGGGATTCATTGCCTTAGCCCACAAATCAACGTCTTTGTTGTTGAGTGATTCAGCAGGAGAAAATGCCCTTGCTAAGCTTTTGTGTTCAGCCTTTTCTACCAATTCAGGATAATTTTGACGAAAATAATTATTTGTCCTTATAGTCTTAGGAAAACTAACAGCAATAGACTTAATACCCACAGGTATTTTCATAATAAAAATGCTCCTTTTTCAAAACAATTATGTCCTTTATTTACTGAAAGCAACTATTTTTTACGCGCTCATTAGTCCAGTAAACAGCGGTAATCAAGCTTTGAATTTGACTATTAATGGGTACGCTCATTCCAAACAAAAAGCAATTATTTCGGTTTACAACCAGTAACAATACTCCAATAGCCAGTGCTAGGCTTTACTTCGATTTCAGTAAAACCAACTTCTGCTAACATGGCAGACAATTCAGCACCTGAATATTGCTGTCCCTGCATCCCTACAAGCATTCCTACATTGTATGCAGCAACCGTAAACGGGCCTTTTTTAGAGTCGTCATAGAGCATTTCATGGATAATAATCCGACCACCAGGTAACAAGCTTTCAAAACTTTTTTGAGTTAAAAACTGCCCTTGTTCTGGCGACCAATCGTGATATATATCCGAGTAAAAATGCAGATCTGCTGGTGGAAAAGAATCCTTCCACATATCACCTACAAAAGTTCTAACTTGACTCTGCAAACCATAGCGCGTAACGAACTCCTGAGCTACTTCACAAACAGGTTGCAAATCGAAGACAGTAGCCTGCAATTGAGGCCATTTCAATACAACGCCAATCGAGTGAGCGCCTGACCCTCCAGCAATATCTAATAATTGTTTATACTCGGATAAGTTTAGCAATTCTGGCCAAGCTAATGCTGCTCCCATACTGTGGCCGTGCATTCCATAGGTGAAGTTTCGTGCAGCAGCTACTTGCTCTTCAAAAGACTTGAATTGCCTGTTTTCAGCAAGTTGCTGAGAGTTGGTCAGTACGGCTTGCTTTAAACTATCAAATGATGAGACTAATTCATCATTTACAATCATCAAATCCAAAAAACCACCGAAATATGTATGGCTGTTTTCCAACAGATATTCTCTGGCTAGCAAAGTTAGGCAATAAGAGTCTTCTGTCACATCTATTAATCCTATAGATGTAAGTACGCTCAAAATAGCAAAAGCTGGACGGCTAGCAATCTTTAACTTGTCGCAGATTTCCCCAAAAGAAAGGGGTTTTTCAGCCAGAACAGAGAATAGCTTTAAGTTATGGGCTACAAGAAGAACTCGATGAGCTTGACCAGCTAACAAAATATTCCACAGTAGCCCTTCATCTGTCTTAGGTTTTTGAATGTTGACACAAGTTTGCTGACTCATTTTAACCTCCTATATGTTACTATTTAGAACTTTATGCAACTAAACTTTGAATCCGATTGCCGATTGGTGCAGGACAAGTCGGATCGATGATGACATCAACCACAAACGGCTTTTCCGATGCCATTGCTTCTTTCAAAGCTTTCTCAAGCTCAGATTCGCGTTCCACGCGAGTGCCATCAGCTCCCATACTCTTAGCCATCTGTACGAAATCTACTGAAGGAAATTCTGCATCCACACCATCAAACCCAAGTCTTGCCATACCTTGAGCGCACATATTGTAACGACCGTCGTTGAGAACAACCCAAACCGCAGAAATTTTATACTTAACCGCTGTGCTAATATCTCCGCCATTCATTAACATCGCCCCATCCCCAACGATCGCGACTGCTTTTTTATTCCGCACTAAAGCAGCGCCCAAAACGCCCGTCACCGCATGACCCATCGAGCCAAACCCAGTGCTGACTCGATAGCGTCCCGGTTCGGTAAACCGCAATTTATTGGTTGTCCACGCAAAGGAATTTCCCGCCTCTGCGATCGTTAGCGCATCACTTCCATCAACAACGACTCGCTGAATTGCTTGCATCAATACTTCCGGTCTGATTAGCCCAGTATCGCGGGGGGTGAATAATTCTTGTGATGGCCAGGATTTTGGGATACGGCTAACGCTACGCTTCGCGAACGCTTTTGATGTTTTGGGATATTTCTGAAGGCACTTGAGTAACTTATTCACAAATGCGTTCACATCAGATTTTATCGGTATCTTCTTGACCTTTGGATAGACAGTTTTTAGCACATCCGGGTTAAGGTCAACATGAATAAACTCCCCAGAGGGAGTCATTGCCGGACTCCAAGTGAATTCACCCAAGCGAGTCCCTAATACCAACACCCGTTCTGGCATTTCTTCCTGCATAGAAGCGATCGCAGACGCATTGCCGCCAAATCCTGTAACTCCGATAAATTGTTGGTCATCTTCCGGAAAAATTCCTTTACCACGGGGCGAACACATCACGACTGCCCCAGTTTCTTTAACGAGTTCGCGGATCTGATCGGTAGCACCCCGCGCCCCAAAACCCAGCCAGATCGCAAATGGTTTTTCAGATAGTATCTTGGCACACTCCTCGACCTCTTTCTCAGGAGCGATCGCAGAATGAAATAACCTTTTTTGGGGGATTGAGACATTACTCAAACTTAACTGGATAGCCGTGGGAACGCTGATATGAGCGACAAAACCACTAGGTTGCACTAACCCTTCCTCTAACTGCCAAAATACTTCTGACAGTTGCTTGACATCCTCCAAAATTTTTGCATAATGAAACAGCGCTCCCGAAGTAAAAATCCCTTCTATTGGCATCGTATAAGGGCTAGTTTCTTGAAAAGCTAACCTACCTCGTTGTGCTGCTGAGGTAAAAGGCGAGATCAAAATCACTTTTGCCCCTTCCCAACGTGCCGCGAACATTCCCGTTAAGGCATTGGTAATTCCCGGCCCTGCTGTAGTAAAAACTGCTACAGGATCGCCACTGGCAAAATAAGCTTCGGTTGCGGCAAAAGCTGCACCCGATTCGTGCCGGAAGTGAATCACTTGAATGGAACTGTTTTCCAGCGCCGCCCACATAGGAGCGATCGCACCTCCCGAAACTCCAAACGCATACTTTACGCCCAATCTTTCGAGCATCTTAACCACAGCTTCAGCCACCGATTCACCAGCAAGTGACCGCTCGTTAAGCTGAGGGAATGCACCCAAACTTTCTCGATTATCGTTGGAATTTTTTTCGGAATTGATTGAGGGTATTTGCTGTTTTACAGCACTATCTGGGCTAACAAGCGTTTTTGTGTCCCAATCCAAATTTCTTTTTATCTCATCAATTTTTTTCCGCTCATTCGCAGATTGTTCGCCAACCGAGTTTGGCGTAATTAAAACGTTATTCATCCCCACACAACCAGCATCTTTTACGTAAACTGAACTATGAGTGTTTTGTCCGTCCCATCTCTTAGCGCGATCGCTTTAGAAATTTTTGGTTTGGTTTTTTCTCAGACT
>NZ_JACJUP010000527.1:0-4496 GCF_014748295.1 Planktothrix sp. FACHB-1355
TAGCCCTAGCTATACCTCCCGAAATCATGGCTAAAACCAAAAAAACCACAACCGCCATCAACCTTCGCGATCCCCAATATTACTTCAGCCGGGAATTGAGCTGGTTAGAGTTCAATCACCGGGTTCTCCACGAAGCGATCGATCCCCGCACTCCCCTGCTAGAACGCCTAAAATTCATGGCGATTTTCAGCTCGAATTTAGATGAGTACTTCATGGTTCGCGTCGCCGGTCTCAAGCAACAAGTAGAAGCAAACGTAAGTCGCCCCACTCCCGACGGTCGGACACCCAGCGAACAACTCGATCTGATCGGTCAGCGGCTGCGCCCCCTCGTTACCCAACAGCATCAACACTTCGAGCAAGAATTGCGACCCCAACTGGCTAAACGCGGAGTCCATATCCTCGACTACATGGACTTAAATCAGGAACAGCGCATTTACCTGCAAAATTATTTTGAAGAGCAAATTTTTCCCGTACTGACTCCTCTTGCTGTCGATCCCGGTCATCCTTTTCCTTATATTTCCAATCTCAGTCTCAATCTTGCCGTCGTAGTTCAAGACCCGGACACCGGAGAGGAATTGTTTGCCCGCGTTAAAGTCCCGAAGATGTTGCCCCGGTTTTTACGATTGCCGGAAGAATTGCGGGATAGTACCGATATCTGGACGGGAGTTCCTCTGGAACAAGTAATTGCCCATAATTTGGCATCATTGTTTCCCGGTATGAATATTCAGGAATGCCATCCGTTCCGAATTACTCGCCACGCCGACTTGACAGTAGAAGAAGACGAAGCCGAAGATTTGCTTTTAGCGATCGAACAAGAACTCCGCAAACGTCGCTTGGCAGGATCGGTAGTGCGTCTGGAAATTCAAGCCACTACCTCCGATCCGGTACGCCAAACTTTAATGCAAGAATTATCTTTGAACCAGAACCAAGTCTATGAAGTAGAAGGTTTGCTGGGACTGGGCGATTTAATGGCATTTATGGAATTGCCCCTACCAGAACTCAAAGATCCTGCCTGGACTCCAGTAGTACCCCCCCGCGTGCGCCGCATCGTCGAACCCGATGGGTCTCATTTCCAAAGGGATACAGAAGAAGGAGAAGATTTTTTCAGCGTCATTCGCGCCTCGGATTTGCTGTTACACCACCCCTATCACTCTTTTGCCGCTACCGTGCAGCGCTTCATCACCCAAGCCGCACACGACCCAAACGTTCTGGCGATTAAAATGACTCTCTACCGCACTTCTGGAGATTCGCCGATCGTCAATGCTTTGATTGCAGCCGCAGAAAATGGCAAACAGGTGGCGGTGCTGGTAGAACTCAAAGCTCGCTTTGATGAAGAAAACAATATCATCTGGGCACGCAAGCTGGAACAAGCTGGAGTTCATGTCGTGTACGGTTTGGTCGGTTTGAAAACTCACACCAAAGTCGTACTGGTAGTACGTCGGGAAGACGATCGCATTCGCCGCTACGTCCACATCGGTACTGGCAACTATAACCCCAAAACTGCCCGTATTTATACTGATCTGGGATTGCTAAGCTGTCGTGAAGAATTGGGAGCAGATCTGACGGATTTGTTTAATTATTTAACAGGTTACTCGCGACAGCGGTCTTACCGCAAGCTGATGGTAGCACCTGTAAACCTGCGCGATCGCATGACTTCTCTGATTCTGCGAGAAGCGGAACATTGTCAAAAAGGTCATTCCGGTCGCATTGTCGTCAAGATGAACTCACTGGTCGATCCCAAGATTATTGCTGCTCTCTACGAAGCTTCCCGTGCCGGCGTTCAAATCGATGCGATCGTGCGAGGAGTATGCTGTCTGCGTCCGGGCTTACCAGACGTGAGCGAAAATATCCGCATTATCAGCATTGTCGGTCGCTTTTTGGAACACTCGCGCATCTATTATTTTCATAATGCAGGTCAAGAGGAAGTCTACATCGGCAGCGCCGATTGGATGACTCGCAACCTCGATCGCCGCGTAGAGGCGATCGTAGCTGTAGAAGATGCAAATCTTGCCAAAGATTTACAAGAAATTTTGGGAATTATGCTCGCAGATAACCGCAAAGCTTGGGAATTACAGCCTGATGGCAGTTACATCCAACGCCGTCCCACCGATAGCGCCAGCGAGCAAAATGCACAAGCCATTTTGATGGAAATGGCTCTTTCTTCAGGTGGAACAGCTTAAGGTTTAGCTACCAAGCTCTGGAATCTCAAAAACAGACGATATAGATAATTTTGGCACTCAAAACTCTCGAAGGGCGGGATTCCCGCCTTTCTTTTCCATTGCTCGATCGCCTCATACTCTTTGCCGTAATTACCAATTTCCAACCGGTCCAAACATCTGGGGCAACGTTATACCCGTGAATATACGTAAAATAAAGCGATCTTCTGCGCCCAGTCAAAAATTAACCGCAATTACACCGAAAAAAATCGAATTTAAACATCAGTATTGTTACGTTAAGCATTTCTTAAGAATTAAATCTTTATATAACATGGTATGGAAGCTTCTCTAACAAGTAAAGAATTAATTTATTGATTCGCTCAAATGATAGATGAAGCAGACCGATAAGCAAACGTACACTGTAACCATGTCTGACATTAGAAAAGCATCTGAGGTCGTAATGTTGTCCTGTTGTGATAGTTCCAGTTTACGAGTCCTAGTGGTTGACGACCACGAACTCACTCGGCTGAGCTTGAAATTTGCCCTTTCCAGCCAAAAAAATATCGAGCTAGTTGGCTTGGCCTCTAACGGCCAAGAGGCGATTAGAATGGTGGAAAACCATCGCCCTGACGTGATCATCCTCGATTTGCAGATGCCAGTCATGGATGGTTGGAGCGCTTCTAGATATATCAAAAGTATGTATCCCCAGGCCCAAATCATCGCTTACTCAGCCGTGGAGGAGCAACAAGCTACCGCCACGAACCCAAAGCCAAGCGTTGATGCCTTTTGCAGCAAAGAAACTGCCACCCACGAACTGATTGAGCTAGTCAAGGAATTGGGGAATCGGAATGGCAGTGGTACTTGATGGTGTTAGCGGTTGCCAAGTTTGACACTCCCCCGCATAAATCACGGGGGCTTTCCGCATCACGCCATACCTGGTTACCAGGCAGGGCTATGAGCAGTTAACTTACTTCCGCATCGGGAAAAGTGCGTTTAAATTCATCGATCAAATCGTCCATTTCTTCCAGCGCTTGGTTGACATCAATTCTCAGAGTTCCCAAGTCTGGCTGTTCCAGAAGCCGTAACAAAGCTTCGCGCTTGCTTTCAATCAAGGAAATTCGTTCTTTAATTGTTTGTGGCTCCATCATATTTTTTTTTCGCTCGCTTACACCTCAAGTTTAAAAGAGAGTAGCGGTCTGTCGATCGCATCTCCCCTCTTTACCGCAAAAAAGGAGGCCGATCGGTATCCGTATGCTTGTTTTTGCTCGATTCGGCAATAAACCGCTTGAGTGCTTTTTCCCGATTTTTCATAAACGCCGCCCAAAACCCAGGTTGAAACTCATCCATAGTTTTGGCAAGAGCCCAAACATCTACCGCTAGGATATTATAAAGCGTTTCGTCCTCCCGCTTGAGCGAGTTGATCTGCTCTAGTAAGGTACGCTCTTGAGTGCCATTCTGATTTCCATCTCCAGTCATGTTTAAGCCCACACTTTAAAAATTACGGCGATGAGTCAGGAACTTTGTTGTGGAGCAAACCATCTGGATGAGTGTTGACTCGGCTTTGTTGACATAACGCTGCTCTTAAAATATTTTTGTTGGTTTTGACATCCCGCTCTTCCACATCCCCACAGTGAAGACATCTGGGAAAGCCGGGATCTCGGGAATGTTTCAGAATTTCACCAGAACAGGAACATTCCTGGAAAGTGTAATGAGGTGCCACAGCAATTACCGTTACACCAAAAATCTTTCCCACATACTCCAACCACTGACGAAATCTTAACTGGGCTATATCGGAAATCGATTTAGCTAGGTGATGGTTTTTCACCATTTTTCCCACTTGCAGATCTTCTAAAGCTACCAAATCGGGTAGGGTCGAGGGGAGATCGTAAATTTACGATACGTCTACCACTTTAAATTTACTTGGCTAAATCTAAAACACCAAGCTGTAGAGGCAGGGGTTTTAGATTTCATCCAAACCCCCTTATTCTATAAGGATTGGTGATTTAACTACCCAACTAATATGTTACGTCAAACTTCGTTGGCAACATTAGGCTTAAGTCTGGGCAGCATTCTAACTATAGTTGGATTTGCAGCTTACTTTGCCGATAATGCCACACTCAACCTAGTGGGATTCTTTTACGGCTTTCCTCTCCTCCTGGGAGGACTGGCTCTCAAGGCGAATGAACTCAAACCTATACCCTTTACTCAACCGACACCTCCGAACGTGCTGGAACTGCGAAAGCAGCAAGCGACCTTGACGCAAAACAAGCTTCGCAAAGATTTAACTCGCCACAGCTACGGTCAGGATACCCATTTCGACAGACCTCTCGCTCAGCTGGG
>NZ_JACJUP010000528.1:0-4406 GCF_014748295.1 Planktothrix sp. FACHB-1355
AAACTGCTAAATATTAGCTGAATCTGATTTTGGACGGCGATCGTTATATTGACACATAACAACATAATTACTAAAATTTTAATCAGTGCAACTAAACTAAAAATAACTCAATGCCGCCTGTTCGCCTTATATCGCCTTTGGCTGCTGCCGATCGCGGATTGCATGAAGTATATCAAAGCGAGTATGGCATTCTCTACCAAGGAGACTGTCTTAAATTTTTAAGTGTTCTACCTGATTCCTGTGCAGATATTGTATTTGCCGATCCACCTTTTAACCTTGGCAAGGATTACGGCAAATCTGTTAGCGATCGCATGAAAACAGAAGATTACCTAACATGGTCAAAACAGTGGTTAAATGAAAGTATTAGGGTGCTAAAAGAAGGTGGTAGCCTATTTATTTTTAACTTACCAAAATGGTGTATTGAGTACGGTGCATATCTAAATCAACAAGGAATGGTCTTTCGTCACTGGATTGCCTGTAGGATGCCGAAAGCTTTTCCTCGCGGAAAGAAGATGTCTCCGGCTCACTATGGATTGCTGTACTACACAAAAGGAGAACCAGCCGTTTTTAATAAAGTTTATACACCGATTCAGCTTTGCCGACATTGTGGCGGTGAAATAAGAGATTACGGCGGACATCGCAAAAAATTAAATCCCAAAGGTATTAATTTAATGGATGTTTGGGATACCCCTGAAGATGTTTGGGAAAATGCTTCTGCTGACGATATTAGCGATGAAGTTTTCTGGACTCAGCTTGAGGAAATGTGGACTGATATCCCGCCAGTGCGACATAAGCAACATAAAAAAAGAGGAGCCAATGAATTAGCTCCTATCATGCTGGAACGCATTATTGCTATGGCGTCGAATCCAGGACAAATTGTAATTGACCCCTTTGGAGGTTCTGGTACTACATTTTATGCGGCTGAGAAATTGCATCGATATTGGCTGGGTACAGAAATTGGTGATATACAGCCAGCAGTCCGCCGTCTAACTGACTTAGCAAACGGACAGGTGGAAGAGTGGGAATCGGCAAGGGGTAAGAAAAAAGTCAAATCAAAGCAAAAAGAGCTAAAAGGGTCGGAATTATCGGAATGGACGCAACTCTCTCTTAAGTTTTAATTAGATTAAAGCGCGACCATCCGTTCCTTTGGTAATTCTTGCTACGTTGGGATCGGTAAAATCATGCTCAACTACAAATATGGCCAGAAAACCTTCTGTTAGGTTAACTGCACGCCAAATATCGAAGTAAGGTTCTAGTTCTTCATAGTTGCCAATCCTGTCAGTCAGATAAGGATAAAGTCGCCGACTGGGAAGCACTAAGGCTGAACCCAAAATTACACCGCGTAACAGACCCAAAACTAGCTTGTTAACCGCACGATGACTCGATGAAATATTTCCTGTCTCCCATTCAAGTGCAAATAAATGATTATCTAATGTTTTCGTAGCATCTATTCTTCCTGGCGCTCTTGTAGCATAATTTATCGGCGTTTCAAGTTGCCAACCGAAATTTTCCTTAAGAGCAGCCATGCAAGCATTTTTAATAGGTTTAACTCCGTTCCCATGTCGCGTAGGATTAATTGTAAAGTTTGATGCGCCAGGAGGCCAAACGATTAATTCAATAGCGGTGCGAATCTCGTTTTGAATAACAGTCCATTCTTGCGATTCCGCGAAGCTACCTTTACTAATCAGCGATACCTCTCGAACAATTTTCACGGGTAATTCACTCAATATAAAAAATCCCCCGGTATCGCTACCAGGGGACAAAGTGGAGATGAGAAACCGGGTTTCTTTCGTTTGTTTTCGATATTTCCTGACTGCAACCCAAAGAAACCCGGTTTCTGAGATTTAGCCAACTGTTTGAAGCACCAATTCTCGTTGCTCAGCTTGTCGTACTTGCACTTCACCATCATCGCCAATATCGATAATGGCGGTGTCTCCGTTTTGGATACGACCGGATAGCATTGCTTCGGCTAAGCTATCTTCTAAGAGTCGCATAATTACCCGGCGCAGTTCTCTCGCACCGTAAGCAGGATTGTAACCTTCTTTCACCAAACGTTCTGTGAACTTTTCGGTGGCTTTTAAGGTAATTCCCTGTTCGATTAAGCGACTGGAAACTTCGCGCAACATGATGCCAGAAATATCTTTGACTTCATCTTTCGTCAATTGACGGAAGACGATAATTTCATCGAGGCGATTCAGAAATTCGGGACGGAAATATTGCTTGAGTTCGTCGTTCACTAGAGAACGAACGCGGTTGTAATTTGATTCGGTGATATTTTCCGATAACTCGAAACCGATACCGCCGCCGCCTTTTTCGATCGCTTTAGAACCGATGTTCGAGGTCATAATTATCAGGGTGTTCTTGAAGTCCACCGTGCGACCTTTGGCATCCGTTAAGCGACCGTCGTCTAACAGTTGCAATAGTGCGTTGAAGACATCGGGGTGAGCTTTTTCGATTTCGTCGAATAGCACCACGGAGTAGGGACGACGACGCACTGCTTCTGTTAGTTGACCGCCTTCATCGTAACCGACGAAACCGGGAGGGGAACCGATGAGTTTGGAGACGTTGTGCGCTTCCATGTATTCGGACATATCGACGCGAATCATCGCTTCTTCGGAACCGAACATATAAGCAGCTAAGGCTTTTGCTAATTCGGTCTTGCCAACTCCGGTAGGGCCTGAGAAAATAAAGCTGGCGATCGGACGGTTCGGATTCTTCAATCCCACTCTGGCGCGACGAATCGCACGCGCAACGGCTGTCACCGCTTCGTGTTGACCGATGAGGCGCTGGTGCAGGGTATCTTCCAAGTGCAGCAGCAACTCGGTTTCGGATGCGGCGATTTTGTTGACGGGGACGCCAGTCCAAGATGAAACGATGTGGGCGATGTCTTCTTCATCGACAACTGGTAAGATGGCGTTATCGGATTGTTTGTTGTTTGCGATCGCCTTCAGTTTACCTTCAATCTCCAATTCGCGATCGCGCCATTCTCCCGCTTTCTCAAAGTCCTGAACTTTGACCGCTTCTTCCTTCTCTTTAGTTACCTGACGCAATTCTTGCTTCAGTTCCTTAGTTGCAGAAGAATTAGTATTGCTCAAACGAACGCGAGAACCAGCTTCATCGATTAAGTCGATTGCTTTATCCGGCAAGAATCGATCGCTAATATAGCGGTCTGAAAGCTTAGCTGCCGTTACCAGAGCATCATCGGAGATTTTAACTTTATGGTGTTGCTCGTAAGCAGAACGCAAACCATATAATATCTCGATCGTCTCTTCGACAGAAGGTTCGCCTACCATAATCGGTTGGAAGCGACGTTCCAAAGCAGCATCCCGTTCGATGTGCTTGCGGTATTCATCCAACGTCGTCATCCCCATGCACTGCAACTCGCCTCTCGCCAAAGCAGGCTTGAGCATATTAGCAGCATCCATGCTACCTTGAATTGCGCCAGTGCCAATCAGGTTATGAACTTCGTCAATTACGAGGATGATATTGCCAGCTTGACGCACTTCATCCAGGATTGTCTTGAGGCGTTCTTCAAACTCACCTCGGAAGCGCGTACCTGCAATCAGCAAACCCATATCCAGACTGTACACTTGCTTGTCTTGCAAGATGTCAGGAATGCTTTTGTTGGCAATGCGCTGGGCCAAACCTTCTGCGATCGCAGTTTTGCCAACACCCGGTTCTCCAATCAACACCGGGTTATTCTTCGTGCGACGACCGAGAATTTGCACAGCGCGTTCTATCTCCTTCTCGCGACCCACCACCGGATCGAGTTTACCTTCAGCTGCTTGTTGGGTGAGATTGATGGCGAACTCATCCAAAGTCTTCGTCTTCCCGCCACCGCCAGAAAATCCCCGTTCCTGACCCCCGCCAACAGCTACAGCTGCCACATCTCCCAGCTTCTCCATCAGCTGCATACGGACATTCGTCAGGTCAACGCCCAGATTTTCCAACACCTTTGCCGCCACACCCGTCTCTTCGCGGATCAATCCCAGCAGCAAGTGTTCTGGAGCAATGTAATTATGCCCTAATTGACGAGCTTCATCAAAAGATTGCTCAAAAACCCGCTTAACTTTGGGGGTGAAAGGAATTTGCGCTGAAACGAAGCGAGAACCCCGACCGATAATCTTTTCTACCTCTACCCGTGCGCTTGGCAGGGTAACGCCGAGGTCGGACAGCACTTTGGCAGCAACGCTGCTTCCTTCTCCAATCAACCCCAGCAGGATTTGCTCGGTGCCCACGAGGTTGTGCCCCAGGCGTCGAGCTTCTTCCTGGGCTAGCATCACCGCTTTAACTGCTTTGTCTGTAAAGTATTCAAACATAGTGGGTTTACCTCACCGAGCCGTTCCATAAGCGCTTTCTCTAAGTTTGACGCCTATATGAACTTTTGTGTACTTTGCTATTACAAG
>NZ_JACJUP010000529.1:0-4481 GCF_014748295.1 Planktothrix sp. FACHB-1355
CGGGGGAGCGGGGGAGCGGGAGAGTGGAGAATTGTCAATTCCCAATCGTCAATTTCCAATCCCCAATCCCCAATCCCCTATTCTCAATTCCCAAGCATTACCGGAATATTACGATCGCATTAACCCGGATTTGCTCAAATTGCTACCCGGAGATGCCAAGGTAGTGGTAGAGATTGGCTGTGGGGCGGGAGCGTTGGGCAAAGAGTACAAGCGCTTTAATCCCCACTGCGAATATATCGGTTTGGAACTCAACGAGCGGGCGGCGCAGATAGCGGCGACCAGGCTAGACCGCGTGGTAGTGGGAAATGTAGAAGATCCAAACTTAGAACTGGAAATAGCTGAGGGTGTGGTTGATTGTCTTGTTTTTGGAGATGTGCTGGAGCATACGATCGACCCTTGGACGGTACTCAAACGTACTGTTGTATGGCTGAAGGAAGATGGTCTGATTTTGGCTTGTATCCCCAACGTGCAGCACTGGAGTCTGATTGTGAAGCTGTTGCGCGGCAAGTGGGAGTATGAGGACGAAGGCTTGCTCGATCGCACTCATCTGCGCTTTTTTACTCTCGATAGCATCAGGCAGATGTTTACCCAAGCAGAGTTGCAGGTATGCGAGATTCAGACGCGAGGAAACAAAGGGGAGGAGTTTCAAAGGTTCCAGGAGCAAATCCAACCCTTACTGAAGCCGTTAGGCGTCGATCCGATGAAATTTGCTGTCCAAACAGGGGCGCTGCAATACGTTGTGCGAGCCACCAAGTCACCTGTAGCGCTCAGGCGGCTGCTGATCCAAACGATGATGATGGCTCCGTTAGCGTGCGATCGCGTGCGGATATTGGAGCCCGATCGCTTCAGCAGTACTATTCCGGGTGTGCGGACGATTTCTTCTGTCAAAACAGCCGATTTGGGTGTGGGACAGCCGGGAGAGGAAAAGGTGTTCATCTGGCAGCGAGGCTATTTGCAATCTCCTGATGATATTCCCAAACTGAAAGAATTGTTGCGTCGCGATTATTTAATTGTGGCTGAAATTGACGACGACCCGATGCGCTGGCCGGTTCACGGAGAAAATCAATTTTTCAGTTACCGGGCTGTACATTGCGTACAAACTTCGACGGAACCTCTGGCGGAATTTTTGCGCCAAATTAATCCGAATGTCGGCGTTTTTAGCAATCAACTCGCTTATTTACCAGAGCGAAGACAGTATAAATCGGATGATTTGGTAACCATCTTTTTTGGAGCGCTGAATCGCGAAGAAGATTGGGCTCCCATCATGCCAATTTTGAATAAAGTGTTGGCAGATTATGCCGATCGAGTTCGCGTAAAGGTGATATACGATCGCAAGTTTTTTGATGCTTTGTCGATTGCCGATAAAGAGTTGGAACCGTTTTGTCCTTACGAACGATATCAGGAAATTTTACATTCTTGCGATATCGGTTTGTTGCCTCTAAATCCGACTCGTTTTAACAGCATGAAATCGGATCTCAAATTGATCGAATGTGCCGGTCATGGCGTGGCGGTGCTGGCAAGTCCTACCGTGTATGAAGGCTCGATTGTAGAAGGAGAAACCGGGTTGATTTATCGATCGGTAGAAGAATTTGAAGCCAAGTTGCGCCAGTTAATTGCAGATACATCGTGGCGGCATAAATTGGCAGCAAATGCTTACCAATGGGTGAGAAATAATCGTTTGCTATCTCAACATTACCGCCAACGTCGCGATTGGTATTTGCAAATGCGCGATGAATTACCTCGCTTGAATGAGGAGTTGCGAAATAGAGTGCCGGAGTTGTTTGATTAATAGGACGAACGACACCATAAAACCCGGTTTCTGGGTTTTTATGGTGTCGTAATTGTTTGAATAAGGAGCTTATGCTATGATTACAACCCCTCTAAAAAAACTCACTTTTGAGGAGTTTCTAGAACAGTATCCTGAAGACGGTATCTACGAACTGGTGAATGGGGAGATTGTAAAGGTGGAGCCGATTAGAGCGCATAAAAATGTGGCAAGGTTTTTAATGTTTGCTTTCAACGATGAAATCAGGCGAAAGGAACTTGACTATATTGTTGACAAGGATATTATCATCAGAACGTTCACTGCTGAGGGAAAAGAACAAGGCAGAAATCCAGATGTAAGTGTAGTTAGCCAATCCTTATGGAACTCAAAAGTAACGGCATACGGTGCTATTACAGAACCTCTTCAATTGGCAGTGGAAGTTGCTTCGACTAACTGGGATGATGACTATGTAGACAAACTGGATGAGTATCAACGGTTGGGTATTCCGGAATATTGGATTGTCGATTATTTGGCTATCGCATCTCGTGCTTATCTCGGCAATCCAAAAGTTCCTACTGTTTTTGTTTACGAATTGGTAGAAGGTCAATATCAAGCTAAGTCTTATAGAGGCAATGACCTGATTATCTCTCCTACTTTTCCAGAATTAGAGTTAAGAGTCGATCGGATTGTGGCAGCTAGTCAGATCGGAAAACTATAGCTATAGCTAGGAACTAGGGGCTAGGGGCTAGGGGCTAGGGTAAGAACGGTCTAGAATCAACGGTTTCAGAAATTAAGAATGACTTAAGCGCCTTGGTGACTGCGCTAATCGAAACAGAAAGCAACACAAAACAAAACAGGACTAGATACTTTTCTAGTCCTGTTATTACTTTGCTTCTAGAACTTAGAGGAGCGGTTAAGCAATCGGAGAAAATCGATTTTTTAACCGACTCAATGCAAAGAAAAGACCTGCATTCTAGACGATGATGAAGTCTAACGGTGAGAGAGGTAAGCCTGAATCTAAAGTCAGGAACTGAGTAGCTCCCGATGTGCCAGAACCATCTGGGTTATAGAACAAGGCACCAGTGTCCTTGTTGTAAACAATCAAACCTTGAGCTGTATCAGCTGATAAGGTTCCGGTGATAAATGAAAGTGATGGCGGATTGGTAACGCTCAAGTTCTGGAATATCGGAGTTGGGTTAGTAAAGCCAGGTACAGTACCATTCCCATCCAGAACAATCTTGTCTACTCCTACCTGGAAGCCTATGATAGTATCTATCCCCAGATCGCTCAAGGTGGCGATGGCTCCCTGCTCTGGTGATAGTGCGGTCGTTGCGAATGTACCGCCAGTAAACACGAAGTAATCGGCACCATCACCACCAATTAGGATGTCACCACCACCCCAACCAGTCAGGGTATCGTTGCCGTCGCCACCGATTAAGGTGTCAGCTTCAGTACCAACACCACCAAAGAGGATATCATCGCCAGCGCCGCCCAAAATGCTGTCAGCACCACTTCCGCCGTCCACGGTATCAGCACCATCTCCACCGTATATGGTATCAGCACCAGCTTTGGCAACAATGTAGTCAGCGCCATCGGCAGTGTCAGCACCTGTGGTAGTAGTACCACCCACCAGTAATTCTCCCTGATCGGTACCGATAAGGGTGTCGCTGTCCTCACCGCCGTACAGAGTATCGGCTTTCGTGCCTGTACGACCTGCTACTAGGTAGTCGTTGCCCTTATCACCCTTCAAGAGGTTGCCGCCAGCACCGCCGCTGTTTGTATCACCACCCAAAAGGGTGTCATTACCTTGGCCGCCGAAAAGTGTGGCACCAGAGACACCACCAGCAATGGTCAGCATATCGTTGCCTGCATTGCCGAACAGGAGAGCGCTACCACTGGCCAGGAGGCTGTCATTACCATCACCGCCTAGCACGGTATCCCCAGCTTTACCTTCGAGGGTGTCGTTGTCTGCCTCGCCATACAACCAGCCGGAGCCATTACCTCTGAGGATATCTCCACCCTGACCGCCATAAAGCGTTGCAGTTGCAGCACCGAGCAGGCTGTCATTACCAGCGTTACCGTAGAGGATAGATGCTGCGGCTCCCACCAGGGTGTCGTTATCGTCACCGCCCAACAAGGTATCGCCAAAAGTCGCTACCAGGCTGTCCTTGCCTTTATCTCCCTGTACGAGGCTATTAGAACCACTTTTAATCGTGTCATTACCCTGGCCACCAAAGAGGGTATTGCCGGCTACGAAAGCTTGGAGGTAATCGTCCCCTTGGTTACCTGCAAGTACGACACCGCCAGCAGTAGCTGTCAGGGTGTCATTTCCTGCCAGTCCGAGTATAGTATCCCCTGGGGCACCGCCAGTAAAAGTATCGTTTCCCGCAGTTAGTGTTATTTCAGGCATTTATCGTTCACTCCTCATTCCTTAGTCGTGTACTGGATATTAACTAAGATATCCGACGGATTCGCGACTGTTGCTCGCGCTCGTAGGGTTTCACAGCCAGATTCTCTGGCTCGTCCTCCGGCGCTTGCCTTCAGTAGTATAACTTGCATCATAGATTTCTCCAATTACCTAATATCGCACCAATTAAGGGCTTTTTTGGCAAAAGACTATTCCACTTATTTAATGGTTCCGTTCTGGAAAACTTACTCAAACTTACTCACAGACCTCGAAAGCCTGATTGATAGAGAGTTTGACGTTTCCTTCCTG
>NZ_JACJUP010000053.1:0-12742 GCF_014748295.1 Planktothrix sp. FACHB-1355
GCAGCGCCAACTCTGCTTGCTTGCGATCGCTGATGTCCCGCAGCAACCAACCCAAGGCGACTGGTTTGCCTTCGCGATCGCGCATTAGAGTTACCCTGGCACTAGCGTTAATTGGTTCGCGATCGCACGGCACAAGCAGCACGTCCCATTCCTGTACGGGATTGCTGAGGCGCATCCGCCTCGTCAGTTTGGCGTGAAACAACCGACGCTGTTGTTCGGCGACAAAAATTACCAAGGGTTTACCCGCCAAAAATTCCTGGGACACGTTGAGTAGAGTTGCAGCAGCGCGGTTGGCTTCCTGAATTACTCCTTGTGCGTCCGTCACCAGGTAGCCATCCGGTGCCAAATCGAACAGATCCTTGTAGTGCTGGCGTTCGGCTTGTGCTGCTTGACAAGCCGCTAGTTCCTCTTTTAAAATGCAGAGTTTTTCTTGGCCAACCTTTACTTCCAAGGTGTTCTCACATTGCTCGCAGGCTGTTTCGTAAGGCTCGATGTTTTTAGGAATCACGGACATCTTTACTTCGTTCTCCATTTTACCAAATAGAGTGCTACTTCTATCTTGTAACTTTTGCAACGCCCTTCAAATCCCCCAATCTAAAAGCTAGTTTATATTTTTTTTAAGTGAAGTATAAATTTCATCTTTATGTGGTATATAAGCAGAGCGATCGCACAACTAGGGCCGTGTTGTTCAAGCCCTAGAAAACTTTAGAGCGTTTCATTTTTCTTAATTTTAAGGAGGAAGCTGCTAAAAGCTTTGAATTAAGAAGCTTTCCTGCTTTTCCCCCCTCACCCCATCTCTTCTAGATCCCTCGTTGTCCCGTGGAAATGCCTAATTAGTTTCCATATATCTTCTTAATGTTTGTCAAATCCTGTAATAATTTAATGAAAGGGCAGAATTCTCCTGCTTACCCTGAGAAAGATCGGGGCTAACCACACGGGGATCGGCCTAAAATGACAAACTTTTTATTGGCATCACCCTCAAGAAAGAGGGATGAAGTCGGCTGTTTTTTGTCCAAACATTGTTTAAGTTGAAACCAATTTGTTTTAAATCATTCTCCCTAAAACAGGTATACAGTTTTGTAGTTTTTGCATCCGTTCACCTTTAAATTTGAAAGATATCTCCACTATGAGGATTCTCCTAGTCGAAGATGATTTGTTGGTTGCTGAAGCTCTATCAGAAGCCCTGACGGATCAGCGTTATGTAGTTGATGTCGTCCACGATGGGGAATCTGCTTGGCAACAAATCAAAACCCTTTGCTACGACTTGATTCTGTTAGATGTGATGCTTCCGGAACTGGATGGGCTGACGCTTTGCAAACGATTGCGATCGCACGGTTACAGCCTACCTGTAATCATAATTACAGCCCTCGACACCAGCACGGATAAAGTCAACGGATTGGATGCCGGAGCAGATGATTATATCGTCAAACCGATCGATCTACAAGAACTATTTGCGCGAATTCGTGCTTTACTGCGACGGGGAATTTTTTCTTTACCGCCAGTTTTGGGGTGGGGAAACTTGCGCCTCGATCCAAGTACTTATGAAGTCGCTTATCAAGATCGATGTCTGCATTTAACCCCGAAAGAATACTGTTTGCTGGAACTTTTTCTCCGTAACGGTCGCCGGGTATTGCCCCGCAGTGTGATCATCGAAAGGATTTGGTCGCTAGAATCTCCCCCAGAAGAAAGTACTGTAAAAGCTCACATCAAAAGTTTACGCAACAAACTCAGATCGGTAGGAGCCCCTAATGACTTGATCGAAACAGTTCACGGTGTAGGTTATCGCCTCAAACAACAAGAATCTGAGCTTGTGGGCAGCTATCGTAATTAGTGCGATCGACTAATTGTAGCGCTCTCTAACATCTCAATAGTGCCGGAGAGCGCATCGATTTGTACTTGCACGCCAATTGGCAAAGTAAACTTATCTTTAATATGACCGATCGCCGAACCGTACCAAGCAGGAATTCCCAATGGTTGTATGTGTTCTCTTAAAACTTGCATCAGTGTGAGCGATTTTTCCCGATCCTTTGGATCGCAATCAGTACATTGTCCAAAAATAAAACCAGCAATTTGGTTGAGAATTCCTGCCAATTTCAGTTGCGTCAGCATCCGGTCAACTCGGTAAACTTCCTCTTCCACTTCTTCCACAAATAAAATAGTTTGTTTCCAGTCAGGCAGATAAGCAGACCCTACCATTGCTGCCAACACAGATAAATTGCCACCCACCAATTTACCCTTAGCTTTTCCGGGGGTAATTGTTTGCGTACAAATGGGAGTAGTGGTAGTTTCGCCGCTACTAGGGGGATTTTGCATCACCACATTTTCACCATTAAACAAAATCCGCTTGGCGTAATTTGTTGTAAACTCATTCCAAGTGGATGTTCCCACTGGCCCGTGAAAAGTTACCACACCACTTTTCACATAAATTGCTAACAGCAACGAAGTAATATCGCTGTAGCCCATCATAATTTTTGGATTGTTGCGGATGAGTTTGTAATCCAACAATGGTAAAATGCGATTGCAACCCCAACCGCCTCGTCCGGCGATGATTGCCTGCACTGATGAATCGGCAAACATAGCATTGACATCAGCAGCGCGATCGCTATCTTTACCTGCCAGATAACCGTAGCGATCGAGCAAATGATTGCCCAATTTAATTTTTAATCCCAGCGATTCTAACGTTTTCTTGGCATCTTCGATATCTTCAGCAGAAGTAACACCAGCAGGGTTAACTAACCCAACCGTATCGCCTACTTTCAGTTGGGGCGGTTTAATAATTTGTGATGGTGGAAAAGAGTCAGCTTTGGCGATTTGTGGCAATTGGGTAGCTAATGCTGCCATGCCAAAAGTGGTGATAAATTGACGGCGATCGTATGTCATTGCTAAGAAACCGGGTTTCTCAAGATGGATTCAACAAAATTCTAGCTTTTTAAGCGAAAGAAACCCGTTTTCTGGAGGGCGATTAAATGTCATGCAGGGGTGATGGTTTCTAACAGAGTTTTGAGGATAAGATAAGATGAAGTAGCACCTGGGTCTTGGTGACCGATGCTGCGATCGCCCAAATAACTCGCTCTTCCTTTCTTCGCCACCAAAGGTATCGTATTTTTCACTCCTTCCTCAGCAGCAGCTACCGCTTTTTGTAACGCTTCTTGCGTACTCGCACCATCAGCAACGGCTTGCTTAAAAGCATTTTTAGCTGGTGATAAAGCATCCAACATTGTTTTATCACCCAAGTTCGCTTTACCCCTTTGTACAACACCATCGACAGCAGCTTCCAAGAAAGCGATCGTATCTTGATTGTTTAATTCCTGCTTTCCCGCAGCTGCCGTACTCGCCCTCAAAAATAGAGTACCGTAAAGTGGGCCGCTAGCACCACCGACAGAGGAAATTAGAGTCATGCTAACTGTTTTGAGAATAGTACCGATATCTTTATCGGCGACACCGGGTAATTGAGTAATTACCTTTTGGAAACCGCGATTCATATTGATACCGTGATCCGCATCGCCAATAGCGGCATCGAGTTCCGTCAGATAATTTTTATTCTGTTCTAAAACTACTGCAACAGACTGCAACCAGTCTAAAATTTGCTGTTTTGTAAGCATATTTTTAACTTTTTGATAAACAGCGATCGCAAAAATTAATTAAGTGTTGGTGAAACTCATCAGTTGCCCGCATATAGCAGGCGTGACCCGCATTTTCCAATACTATCTTATCGGCATTCGGCATCACTTTCAGCAACTCATCGGCAATTGCCACAGGGACGATCGTATCATTACTTCCCCAAATTGCCAGCGTCGGCAATTGGATTCCTTGCAATTGCTGAGTAAACATCATAATCCCCACAGGCGCAACAGGAACAAACCCGCTCAACTTTTCTGAATGATTGACAACAAAAGGTAAACTGTAATTTCCACTCATAGATGGAGATATTAAAACTGGTTTATTTAAGTTTAATACCTCAATTACTTCCAGCAAAAACTCTCCAGGCGAACCAGATATTCTCTCAGAATTTCCATATCCGGGAACATCCACAGCAACTGCCCTGTATTCTTTTTCAGCTAATAGATTCAGAGTCCCGATATCTTTCCAAGTTTGGGAACTAAAACTTGCGCCGTGGAGAAACAACACTGATTTGGTATTCTGTTCTCCCGATTCGAGATAATGAATATTTGCACCCTGAATCTTGACAAATTTAGAATTGATAGCTGCGGTCATAATATTACATCCCCCAACGGAAAGCAGGTGTTTTGACTGGCGCATCCCAAAGTTTAATCATTTCATCATTCATTTTGAGCAAAGTGATAGAACAACCTTGCATTTCCAAAGAGGTGATGTAAGGGCCGATCGAATTTCGTACAATCTTCAATCCCTTCCGATCGCAAATTTCTGCCAATTTGCGATAAACAATATACAACTCAGACAGAGGAGTACCTCCCATACCATTGACAAAAGCGAGAACCGAATCGCCACTTTGTAACGGTGGATTAATCAATTCTACCTCTACCCATTCACCTTTGTTTGCATCCCATTCCCGCACCGTGCGAGTATAAGCAGAATCTTCGATAATCGAAATAGCCAACATTTCCGTAATTTCATCCGCCGATTTCAGCGACATTCTTTGTCTTCCCGGTTCCCCGTGGATACCAATCCCCACTTCCATTTCATCATCGCCGAGTTGAAAAGTGGGCGAACCTTTCGCGGGTACAGTGCAGGAAGTCAGCGCCATTCCCATACTGCGTCCGTTGATATTAACTTGGCGGCAAAGATTGGCAACTTGCTTTAAATTATATCCCGCTTGTGCAGCAGCACCGCAAATTTTTTCAGCCAAAACAGTAGTGCCAACACCCCGCCGTCCTTGCGTGTACAAACTATCTTTCACGGCGACATCATCATCAATCAAAATATTGGCAACTTGGATATTTTCTGAATGGGCGAGTTCCGCCGCCATCTCGAAATTCATAATATCGCCACTATAGTTTTTGACGATATTGAGAACACCTGCACCGCTGTTTACCATTTTGGCAGCTTCTAACATTTGGTCGGGCGTCGGAGAGGTGAAAACTTCGCCCGGACAAGCAGCATCCAGCATTCCAAAACCGACAAAACCGCCGTGCATCGGTTCGTGTCCGCTACCGCCGCCGGAGATAATAGCCACTTTGTTGTGAATTGGTGCATCGGCGCGGTAGATAAAGTGGGGGTCGAAGTGGACTTTGATCAGGTCGGGATGGGCGATTGCCATGCCTTCCAGACTTTCGCGTACTACATCGTTGGGGTTGTTGATGAGTTTTTTCATATTGTTTTGATTTGGTAGGAAATCAATTTTTAAAGTAGGGATCGCACTTCTGTAGTAGTGGCTGCATACCCATCGTCACTTTATTTTACACCTGTTGAGATTCGGATAACCGTAAAGTTAGATTCGCCCACATTTTACTTTCATACTAACTACGACAAACATTAATCACCCAAAGCGATAATGCTACGCATCGCTGCGCGATCGCACTCTCGCAAATTTTCAAGCAAACGTCCTTAAAAATCTAATGGTTTCAGCTTTAGTCTGTAAGATCGCATGAATTAAATCTCCATTGTTATAGCGAATATCGACTTCGTACTTCAATGCCGACGCGGGCGTGGGTTGAGTATCTGCATAATTTTCAATGTATTCAATAGCTTGCTCGATATTAGTAATTTGCTGAGGCAGTCCGTGTAGGACAGTAACCGTTACCCCCTGAATGCGGCGTGAAAATGACTGATGTAAAGAATTTATAAAGCTATCTATACTAACTTTTTCTAAACTTAGTAATTTATTTTTAATTTCTGCAACTTCTGGCGGCGATAATGTATTCCATTGGCCAATCTTATTCTGAAACTCTACTTCTGGTGTCTTTTCATCAAAAGATGCGTCAATCCCAACAGATGCAAATGCCTGAACTATGCTGTCATATTGAAGATAGAGAATTTCAAACCCTTTAGATTGTAATTGATTAAGGGAACCGGGAGTAAAAACACCTGCCAGGATAGCACCTAAGAATGGGCGCAAGTGACTATAAGTATCTGCCAGAGGGATAAGCGCTCCTTCGATTTCTTGAGCTTTGTTTCTAGAATGCTTAGTGTAGCGTCGCCATGCAGTCTCAATAAATGCGGCTGGAAGTCCGCGAGTATTTTCTGTCCCACCTCGTTCGAGTACATAATCAAGGTCGTGAGAGTTGCCATAACGATCCTCCCACGATACCTTTTTACTAGGGCGTGCCTTGCGCTTTTTTTGATAATCCAAGTAAAGACTTTGCTCGTTAGCAACTTCCTCAAGTGTTTCTCGAATAAACTCTTGAATTAAGTTGCCGATAATCTGACCCAATTTATGTGAAAATGACTCTGCCATTAAGCTATTAAAAACTATTTTTGTGCTTGTTATCCTCGCACCCACAAGCAACCTTCACACAGAGGAACTTTGTGCTTGCGGTTTTTCCATTTGACGTTGCGATCCCGAATTTGCTCAAAGTCGAATGATTCAAATCCCGCAGATTTTGCCAGCTTTCCCATCCACTCAATTACCGGCACATAAATTCCGTAGGGAGCAGAATCGCCAATCACAAAGCAAACAGTTGCAGGATGCTGGCAAACTCGACGAAGTGAATGCCAAACTTTCGCCATATCTAAAAAGTAGCACGCAATCATCAGATGATAATTTTTTTTCCCCCCATGTAGATGACGCTCTTGCGATAACTGGTTACAGACTTTGATAATATCATATCGAATTGGATCTAATTCGGTGGAAGTCAGAACTTCATCCAAATTTACATTCTTACTTGTTACGTGCTGCGAACACGATCGAATTAAGTATTGACGCACAGCAGTCTGAAGATCGCCCCAACCTTTAATTTCTCCTATGAAGCACATCTCAAGGCGTGTAGCATCGGCATAATCATAGTTGTTCGCGTAGGGTGGCGAGGTGATTACCAAGTTAGCAAAGTCATCCGGAACACCAAGGCAACTACGAGCATCAGATTGAAACAGTTGAGCCTCATGTTTGGCTAGTTTTTCTGCTATTTTCATATCGGTCGCAATGGTTTCTGCCATCAGTTTAAAAGCTAACATTGGCTCCAAGCTTGTTTTTTTTATTTTGCTCGGTAAAATGTACTGCCAAGGTGCAGTGCCTACATGAGAAACATGACGGAGAATGGCTATTAACGTTAACCAAACCAATTTGGATTGCGGAGAATCATCAGACAATTTATGGGAAGCTTGTCGCAACCTATCTAAGCATTCAAGTGATTCTTTACTGAAACATTCGCGAATCAGCTTGGGATAATCATCGATACAAGGTTGCAAGTTTTCAGCACATTTTATAACCTTTATTATCTGCTCCTGATAAGCATCGGCGTCAGTTCGATATAAAAGCTTTGCTCTTGCTACGCGATAGATAAAGGGATGAGCTTCAACGCCATAACATTCAACTCCAACCTTCTCAGCAGCAAGCAACGTTGTACCCGCACCAGCGAAAGGATCGAGAAGAGTAACCTCTCCCATTTTTTTCGCTTTAGTAATAACGGTTTCAACCCATTGTGCAGAAAAACCAGCACTATACCTAAACCAGCGATGAACTGGCAATTTCATGTTGTCTGCAAAGGTTGATACTATCTTCTCAGATGGATATTTTAGTGTGGTATTGACCAAGATTAGTCCTTTTTTACAAATTTTGGCAGGCTTAATTGACAAGGTGGCGAGTTAATGCAGTGTAACGCACCTTACTACTATATTTGATTGAGTATACTCTAAGTTCCTTTTTGGATATGCGATCGCACTCACTCATCATACCCCACACCAGTTTACTCTTCTCATCTACACCAATCCAAATTGCGACCGATTAGTAATTCTGTCATCTTGGCATGATGGGTATTTTTCATCGCCACAGTCTGCGTATCAAATCCGTGTTTTTGTGCCAGTTGCCGCACCTCTTCAGTATTATCGTAAGTCATCAGGAAGTCACCTGCGATCGCACTTGCCAACCTAAACAATTCTTCATGGTCAATCTCGGAATAATTATAAAGGCGACTCCCAGCCTTTTTACCTGCTGCTGTATAGGGCGGATCGATAAAAAATACGGCGTCAGTACGATGAGCATTTGCCTTTAACACTTCCATACCATCGCCTTCAATAAAGGTAATACGCTCGCGCCTTTTCATAATTTCTATAATTCTCTTTTTCAGCGTCTCAGGATACCAGCGCGATCTTAACCCTTTGCCATTTTCACCACTTTTGATCGTGCCAGCACCCGCCGCTAAGATACCACCCCGATTAACACGATTTTTTAAAATAGTTTTAAATGCTTTTTCTTGAATTAAAATATTATTTACCGTTAGCACTGTATTTACAGATGTCTGCGATAGATTAAAATTAACAATTTGAGCGGCTAACCATTCCCCATCACCATTAATAATAGTATGCCAAACAGCCGCCACTTCCTCATCTATTTCCACCATTGTGACATGATTTGCCAAATCTTCAAAAGCAACGGTGAGACTGACGATACCACCACCAGCAAAAGGTTCAATAAACTCAGATGGTTGCTTTTGTAAACTATCTAGCCATTGTCTAATTCGGGGTACTAACCAAGTTTTTCCACCTGGATATCGGAAAGGACTGCGCTGAGGAACTGAAGAAACATTGGTAATGCGATCGAGTTGGTTATTTTCAAACAGGGATAGTTGTTGCATTTAAAAATTATCACAGAATATCTAATAATGTGGGAGCGTCTGGAGGATTATCCAATCTTTCATCTAACTTTGATTGTAAATGACCGATAAAATCTTCGATCGCACCAGTTTCAGGAATTGTAATCCTTTCCAGTGCTGGGTAAAATTGAGTATAAACTGTACGAGATCGAGATAGGTGATACGAGTTTGTGTCAGGATTATGCTTGAGGTCGTAAATCAGCCAAGCGATATCGGCTTCCGTCTTGTCAACTTCTGGCAAAGTTGGCAGCCTATTGAAAAAGCCTTTATGCAATGCTACAGCCTGCTTTTTATTCCAGGTTTTCAATATTCCACCTTTATAAATTAACTGCGGTGCCAGCCGTTTGCGCGAAGAAGATAGATAATCAGGACGAGGATAGTTTTTTTGTCCTGTCCAATCCATATTCGAGCGATTATTAGGGTCTTCCATATAATACTCAAATGGCTGACGCACGTTCCCAGAAATGTAGACTGCTTGAATTTCTAATGCCCCAAAATCAATTATGCGACCTCGGTCATTATATGCAACCAAAACCACATCAATATTGCCAGCCGACAGTCCATTTTTATCATTAAGCCGAATTTCGGTTAGGGAAGTCCAAGTTGTGTTTTCTGGGAAAAAGAAAGAAGCTGCATCTTCTGCAATCAGCCAATCCTGACGGAAGCGAATCGGACAGGTAATTGCTATCTCATTCCCTTCAAATACACTGCAAACTCCTAACGGATCGTTGGCTTTATCCTTGGTGCAAGAAGGAACTTTATTATTATAAGGACAAAGGCGATTTCGACGATAACGTTCTGCTTCTGGTGAAAGGTTGTCTGGCGGGAATCCAAATACCTCTGCCAGAGGTTGTTTTGGCATTATAGTTTATTATCCTCTATTTGATTGACTGTACTATAACTCAGCTTTTGGATATGCGATCGCACTCCCCTTTATTCCATCTCGCTTTCCAAATTCGCTTCAAAACCGTAAGCAATCAAATCATTGAAACCTAACTCGAAAACTTGGTCATCAGCCAAATGGGTTGTCATTAATTTCAGCCGTTGTAACTCTTGTTCGATATCGAAAATGCGCTTACATAGTTGGTCTATTTGCTGCTTCTGTTCGCTGGAAATGTCGTTTTGGGAATACAACAAATAGTTGCTGCTTCCACCGTGAGAGTAATAATTTTCTGAAGGGCGAAGCAGGTAGGAACGTACTTTTTGTTTGTCGTTGAGGAATTCATCTAAAACTTGGTTGCGCTTTTCCAAGCGTTGCTGAAGTTGTTCGCATCGCTTTTGGATGGCTGCTTTGATTTCTCTACCTGTTTTAGAAAATACGATGTTCATCAGTGTTACTCCTTTGTTTTATCTAAACTGCATGATGGTTAGCCGTAAACTTCAGGATTCACGCAATCAGGCAACTTTTCGCCTTTCAATCCTGCGGCTAAATTAGATGCTGCCATCATCGCCATTTTATCTCGCGTTTGGCGACTGGCGCTGCCAATGTGGGGTGTAATAATAATGTTATCTAAAGTTAGTAACGGGCTGTCTAAAGGAATTGGTTCGGGCTCTGTGACGTCTAAAGCTGCACCAGATATTCTACCATTTGTCAAGGCTCGATATAAAGCATCGGCATCGACGATCGAGCCGCGTGCAGTGTTAATTAAAATTGCATTTTGTTTCATTCTTTGAAACTGGGCATCGCTAAATAAGTGATAGGTATCTTCAGAAAGTGAAGTGTGGATGGTTATAAAGTCTGACTCTGCCAATAAAACATCAAATTCTCTGTATCCCAAACCTAATGATTCTTCCAAAGAAGGTTCTAAACGCTGTTTGTTGTAATACAAAATCCGCATTCCGAAACCAGCAGCCCTACGCGCAACCGCTTGTCCGATGCGTCCGCAACCAACGATTCCCAACGTTGCACCGCTGATATCTGCGCCTAATAATAAAATGGGTTCCCAAGTTTTCCATTCGCCGGAACGAGTAAATTTATCTGCTTCTAATATTCGCCGCGATGCTGTCATTAATAAGGCCCAAGTTAAGTCGGCTGTGGCATCAGTTAGCACGCCGGGAGTGTGTCCGACGGGGATGCGTTTGGTGGTAGCAGCAGCGATGTCGATGTTATCGTAGCCGACTGCCATTTGGCTGATTACTTTTAGTGATGAACCTGATATTTCAAGCAAATTTTTATCGATTTTATCTGTTAATAAGCAGAGTAAACCATCTTTGCCTTTCACTTTTTCTAATAAGATTTCGTAGGGTGGCGGTAAGCGATCGGGCCAAACTTCGATTTCAGCAATTTGGTGCAGCATTTCCATGCCGATATCTGGTAGAATGCGAGTGACAAACACTTTTGGTTTTGACATTTTTAGATTTTAGGTTTTTTGATTACTGTTTGCAGATAATTTGTGGAGGCGATTTCGGCTGGCGATCGCAGCACCAATTCGGGTGTTTTTAGTGCATCCCTCAACTGCCTATAAAAGTTTACCGTGTGTTGGAGCGATCGCGCAATTTCATCAGCATCGTGTTTAGAAGGAATTGTCTGACAAAAATCCGGTAACAAATGGGGAAGTTCCTTCTCCAAATTACGCACACCACGAGGTTTTAATCCAGCTTGTACTTTCGCTAATGGCGCAAGAACCATCCCACGGATATAAGAAATAACATCGATAACATCAAAAAGTTCGCTTCTGCCTAATTTACCAGCACAGTAGTGTATCCACACCCAAAAACGGTCTTCGATCCACTGTAAATCCGGTTTTGGATAGTCGCGTGGATTCTCTAAAATAGCTTGGGTGAGTAGATTTTCCCGTTCCCACAAAATGACGGGATTTTCGATGCGATCGCTTTTAAAGCTTTCCCACAAAACAAACTTTAAATCAACGTGGATGAGCGGATTTTCATAAAGACAAATTAGCAGTCGCGGTTCGCCAACGTGTTCGCCAGTAAATGCCGCCAGTAGGGAACCAAGATTACTAGCAATTTCCTGTCTCTCTTGGCGAACTTGTTCGTAGTGAATATCATCTACGACTAGCACCAAATCGATATCCGAATATTCATCCATTTCCCCAGTCATCCTCTTTTTGAAAAAATTTTGCGATATATCTGTGCAAAGTGTACCTATATTCAACGAAACTACCTTACCAAGTTCAAAAAAATTATTGACAAATAGCGCAACGGCACAAACGTGAGAACTACAAGCACCAGACCTCCGACTAAACTGAGCAAATATAAAGCTAATAAAGACAACCTTGTTGTCAAGCTAGCATAAGATTCCTGGTAACGTTGGATAATATCTTTAGCAAGTCTATATTTTTGGGCAAAATTCAGCGAAGCGTACCCAGATTTTTTGATAGTGTGGAAAATGGAAGCCAGCAAATTTTTGGCATCCTCGTTTTGGTGGAGACGCATCTGCTGTAGTTTCTGCAAAACTTTGGCGCTGCGGAAGCTGGAAGGTATAGTAATAGCAACTAAAAATCCCAGCGGTAGCAAAGGTGCTTCTCCCAGTCCAAAACCTGCAAATATAAAAATGCTCACTGTAATAATTTTGAAGAAAACATCTGTATAAGGATGGCGGGAAAACAAGAGTATATTAACGATACGCCCTCCATCCAGAGGCATGATGGGTAATAAATTTAAGTAGTTGATAACTACTAGCAAACTGATTGCCATAAACAAAACATTAGAGTCATGGATATTACCATTAGCCTGCATAGTAATGCCAATACCAGCGCCCAGAAGTAACCCTGGAAGTGGCCCCGCAAGCAAAACAATAACTTTTTCGCTGAGTGTGGCATTGTCTTTGCGTCCTGTCGCCGCCGCCCCAAAAAATGGGAGGAAGAAAATCGATGTGTTTTCATAACCGTACAGTTTCATTGCGAGCCAATGCCCTAACTCGTGGAGAAAGAGAACAGCAATCAGAATTAAGAGAGTTTCCGCATTAAAAAATGCTGTAAAAGAAAGAAGAAATAGCAACAAACTTACTATGAAAAACCATAGCTTGAGATTTTTTTTAGCACGTCTTTGTT
>NZ_JACJUP010000530.1:0-4481 GCF_014748295.1 Planktothrix sp. FACHB-1355
ATTGGGCTATTTCATTCTCGTGGTGGGGAAATGCCAGTTCGTTACCCCCGCAGTGAATATCAATAGTATCGCCCAAAGACTGACGTACCATCGCCGAGCATTCGATATGCCACCCCGGACGACCGGCACCCCAAGGCGACTCCCAGAAAGGTTCTCCCGCTTTCGCCGCCTTCCACAGCGCAAAATCAAACGGGTCTTGTTTCTTTGGCGCGTCCGGGTCTTCTTCTTCCACTCTACCGCTAGCCCCAGCCTGCAATTCTGCCAAATTGCGACCGGAAAGCTTGCCATATTCCGGAAATTCCCGCACTTTGTAATAAACATCCCCAGCAGATGGGTAAGCGTAACCTTTGTGTTCCAACTGGTGAATCAGTCGTTTAATTCCATCCAGGGTGTGGGTCGCACGGGGATATTCATCGGCGTCCATCACATTCAGCCGTTTCATATCCTCAAAATAGGCATCGATAAATTTCTCAGCGACAACTTCCATCGATAATCCTTGTTCCCTGGCGCGATTGAGAATTTTATCGTCGATATCGGTGAAATTCTGGACGTAACGCACATCGTAACCCCGCCATTGTAAATAGCGGCGCACCATATCCCAGACAATGTAGCAACGCGCATGACCCAAGTGGCAGTAGTCATACACTGTCACGCCGCAGCAGTACATTTTCACCTTCCCCGCTTCCAGGGGTTCAAAAATTTGTTTGCGACGAGTCAGCGTATCGTAAAGCGTCAGGGTCATAAGGAGTAACAACCTTTAGTGCGATCGGCAATAATAGGGGAGGACGACGGGGATCTGTGCCAGCACCCTCGCGTCGGTACTTAATGTACCGTAATTCTATACTCCCATTTTGCGACGTTTTCTACAGCTCAGCTATGCAATCAGCAGTTTCTCCCGACCAATCTCAGGCAATGGATGTTCCGAAACGCGGTTTGCCTGTAACGATTATCACTGGATTTCTCGGTAGCGGTAAGACCACTCTGCTCAACCACATTTTGAAGAATCAGGAGGGCGTTAAGACAGCTGTTCTGGTCAATGAATTTGGCGAAGTTGGTATTGACAACGAACTGATTATATCCACCGACGATGACATGGTGGAACTGAGTAACGGTTGTATTTGCTGCACCATTAATAACGATCTGGTAAATGCAGTTTATAAAGTTTTAGAACGCCAAGACCAAATAGATTATTTAGTAGTGGAGACGACGGGATTGGCAGATCCCCTACCTGTGGCTCTCACGTTCTTAGGTACGGAATTGCGCGATTTGACTCGCTTGGATTCGATCGTCACGGTGGTGGATTCCGCCAATTACAGCCTCGATTTGTTCAACAGCCAAGCGGCTTACAATCAGATTGCCTACGGCGATATCATTGTTCTAAATAAGGTCGATTTGGTCGATGAAGCTGATGTTGATAACCTAGAAGTAAGGATTCGCGATATCAAACAAGGAGCAAGGATTTTGCGTACAACTAAATCGCAAGTTCCTCTGCCTTTGATTCTCAGTGTTGGTTTGTTTGAGTCGGATAAGTATTTTGAATCTGAGCAATCAGAACACGGTCACGACCATCACGACCATCACGACCACGACCATCACGACCATCACGACCATCACGACCATCACGACCACGACCATCACGATCATTCTGCCTGCGATCATGACCACGGTCATTGCGCTCACGACCACGACCACGACCACGATCATCACCATCACCATCATTCCAATCACTTAGAAAATGATGGTTTTACCTCAATTTCCTTCCAAAGCGATAAGCCTTTTGCGATTAAGAAATTTCAACATTTCTTAGATAATCAATTGCCTGCAAATGTGTTCCGTGCCAAGGGAATTATGTGGTTCGATGAAAGCCCTCGCCGTCACGTATTCCATTTGTGCGGAAAGCGTTTCACAATTGAAGATGAAGATTGGAAAGGTCAACCGAAGAATCAGTTAGTGTTGATCGGTCAAGGTCTCGATCGCGAAACGCTACTCAAGCAAATCGAAAAATGCCTTTGCTTGCCTTCAAGCAATCGCGGTAAAGGATTTGGGAAATAACAATAAATTGCAAATTTTAGATTTTAGATGGCAAATTTAATTAAATCTGCTATCTAAAATCTAAAATCTGAAATTGCTATGCGCGTAGTTGTTCAAAGAGTCAAATCTTCTCAAGTTTCGATCGCAGGTGAAGTCGTCGGCAAAATTGGTCGAGGACTAAACTTGCTTGTGGGTATTGCCAGCACGGATACGGAAGCAGAACTTGACTGGATGGTTCGCAAGTGCTTGGAATTGCGTCTGTTTGCGAATGAGGAAAATGGTTCGGGTCGCTGGGAAAAGTCGGTACAAGAAATTGGCGGCGAATTGCTGGTAGTGAGTCAGTTTACCTTGTATGGGGATTGTCGTAAAGGTCGCCGTCCTTCTTTCGATCGGTCAGCTGCACCGGAAGTGGCAAAAAATTTGTACGATCGCTTTGTGGATAAGTTACGCCAAAGTGGTTTGCGGGTGCAAACTGGTGAGTTTGGGGCGATGATGCAGGTGGCGATCGAAAATGATGGCCCCGTCACCCTGCTGCTGGAGAGAGAGGCGTCGTAGTTGTTACCCGATTTTGGATTTTGGATTTTGGATTTTGGATTGGCTAGACCTTGAACAATGATTACAGATGTCAGGGATGGTGGGTTATGGCACAATTCGTTAATTATTGCTTGAAAGTGCTGATTATCTCGCCCCTGCCTAACCCACCCTACAATTAAATAAGTTTTATTATTACTGAAATAAGAGGCGATCGCATGACTCAAAATTTATCAAATATTGAAAGTAAAGCTTCCCAATTGTACGAGACAGATTTCTATGCTTGGACGCAAGCACAAGCAAAATTTCTCCGTGATAGAAAGTGGGATTTTTTGGATATCGCAAACTTGGTTGAGGAGATCGAATCTTTGGGTAAGCAAGAACGACAGGAATTGAGGAATCGTTTGGGCGTTTTGTTAGGGCATTTGCTAAAGTGGGAATTTCAGCCCATTCATCGTTCTAAAAGTTGGGTTGCTACGATTCGGGAACAGCGTCGCCGCATTCTGGAAAAGCTTGAGGATAACCCAAGTTTGAAACCTTTTTTACCTGAAGCAATAGAGAAAGCTTATCGGGATGGGGTAGATTTGGCTGTGCGCGAAACACCTTTGGACTACGAAGATTTTCCCGCTGAATGTCCTTATAGTTTAGCGCAAGTATTAGATTCCCAGTTTTTTCCTGGCGAACAAATTGAGTAAATTTAACCAATTGAAATAAGAGGCGATCGCATGACCGAAACCTATCAGGAATTTAAGCTAAATTCTCGATTGTACGAGACAGATTTCTATGCTTGGACGCAGGAACAAGCAAAGTTTCTTCGCGATGGGATATGGAATTGTTTAGATATTGCAAATTTGGTTGAGGAGATCGCATCTTTGGGTAAGCAAGAGCGACAGGAATTGATAAATCGTTTGGGTGTTTTGTTGGGACATCTGCTTAAGTGGGAATTCCAGTCTGAGTTACGCTCTAAAAGTTGGTTGGCTACGATTCGGGAACAGCGCCGCCGTATTCACAGATTGCTTAAAGAAAGCCCCAGTTTGAAGCCTTTTTTACCTGAAGCATTAGAGGAAGGTTATCAGGATGGACTGGATTTAGCTGTGCGGGAAACGTCTTTGGACTACGAAGGTTTTCCCGTGGAATGTTCTTATAGTTTAGAACAGGTGTTAGATTCCGAGTTTTTTCCTGGCGAACAACTTGAGTAAATTGAGTGTTTTTTATTATTACCAAAAAAGGTTCGTCCTTCAGGGCAGATTTAATCCAAAATCCTGTCTTGGAAAGGTCGGCATCGTGACGGTAACCGCCAAGACGCCGACTTTCCGCAAAATCTAAAATCTAAAATCGAAATGATTGATAACCAATTACCAATTACTAAATTGAGATGGTTTCGTCGCCAGCTAAAAGCTTGGGCTTGTGGGCATTTGCGAAATTTTCCTTGGCGCAGGACAAAAGATGCTTATGCAATTTTGGTGGCAGAATTCCTGTTGCAAAAGACGAATGCAGATACAGTTGCTCCAGTTTACCAGAGGTTTATGGAGCGATATCCGACGCTGAATGCCTTAGCTGCTGCGCGAGAGGAAGATGTTACAATGCTGTTGCGGCCTTTGGGACTTAGCTTTCGGGCCGATCGCCTGCGTCAGTCCACTCAGCTGATCCTGAAAAATTATCAGGGAAAGATCCCCAAAACAGAAGCTCAGTTACTGAAATTGCCCGGTGTGGGAAAATATACAGCGCGATCGATCTGCGCTCACGCCTTCGGACAGCGCAAAGCGGTACTTGATACCAACGTGGCGCGGATTTTCGAGCGGTTTTTTGGATTGTCCGGCGGTCGGGTAAAATGGCGATCGCAAGAACTACAGTCGGCGGTGGAAGAAGCTGCACCTACAACAAATGTGGGAATGTGGAATTTGACGCTGTTGGACTTT
>NZ_JACJUP010000531.1:0-4445 GCF_014748295.1 Planktothrix sp. FACHB-1355
AAATTTTCCGAGAAATTAACCAAAAAAAGGGGGTTGCCTCCCATTGTAAGGGTGGTCATCAAAAAAAATTCCGAATTTCAACCTTTGTCCGCTCATTGCGTAGCCAATCCAAAATCCAAAATCTAAAATCGGGTGACCAAATGCAGATTATAAGCGAAATAATTTACGTAGAAACAGAAAAGGGAATCGGCATTTATAACATCACTCCTCAAATCGAGAAACTACTTCATGCCAGTTGCATTCAAAGCGGTCAAGTTTTGGTATTTTCTCGTCACACCACCACGGCATTAGCTATCAACGAAAACGAAGAAAGATTGTTAGAAGATGTCAAAGTACACCTGAGAAAATTAGCACCAGAATCAGACAAATATCTACACAACGACCTTCACCTCAGAAAAAATATCCCCGATGATGAACCTATAAACGCTCATTCTCACCTCATGGCAATGATGTTGAGTACCAGTGAAGTAATTCCTGTTGTAGATGGACAATTAGCATTAGGAACATGGCAATCTGTATTATTTTTTGACTTGGATGGGCCACGAAAAAGAACATTGTTTATCCAAATCAGCGGTTTCTAAACCCATTTGTAACGGTAAAATGAGATAGGCAACAGATTATTTGCGTATAACACTGGGCAATCCGTCTGCTGTCGTTGGAGAGAACAAGAGAGGAGATATGACTGCCGAAGTATCTGTAAACTGCGCCGTAGACTGCGTTAACGGTTGCGTTTTGGGCGAAAAATGTCCCAATCGGGAACATATAGCAAAGGCAACAAGTTTCATGAACGAAACTTCGTTGGATAAAATGCACGAAATAGCTGAGGCAGCCTTGCGAAAGAAAATGTCGCAGCCACCCAAATGGGTAATTCCCGATTTTCCGGAGTAACAAAAGTGACCAGAGGAGTGCGATCGCATTTGTTGAAAAAGTGCGATCGCTTCTTACCTACAATTGCGGCGTATATAACTACTGGATGTCACACTCTGTTAGTTTCGCGATCGAGGCTGGCATTTTTGTAGTTTTGACGCAAGCGCAGAAAGAATATTCCACCACTTTTCAAAAGCAGCACCATCTGGGGCGACTTCTCTATACTTAAACCACAACCAGTCCAACATTCCTCCAGGCAAGTGACCAGATGGTGCTGTTGAGTTAAAAGTAAGATCTTTCGTAGAAGCAACCCAGGTATTAATTCCATTTCCCCAACCTACATACTTACTAAAACAGCAATAGATTTCGTACTCTGCATTCCAAGTACCGCCAACGTCTTTCCAAATGCTTGTTTGTACGCTGAAGCCAAAGCGTCCTTGGCTATATTTAACCCACAGTCGATCGATCGTAAGTAAATCTGCACATGGAAGTTTCTTAATATCTTCTTGTCTCAACCATTTTTCTGAAGAGCGATCGCATATCCTAAGCACGATTGCGGTAGTTTCCCGATCGGCTTCTTGCCATTCCCTTGTTGCCAGTAAATTTCGTAACCGAGAGTAATCTATTCCACACTCAGAACTAAGATCGTCAGGAGCGATCGTTTCCGTCGGTAATGAGTTAATGTCGGAACTAACATCTGTTAAAGGAATTGCTATATTCGCAGTCAAAGCTGTTGTCGGTACAGAATTGAGTGCTGACAGCGCTTCATCTGCCGATTGGTAACGCTGACGAAAGTCATAGCGCACCATCTTATCTAAAACATCAGCAAACTCAGAACTTACCTGTACAAAATTGCGCCAAACAATTTCACAAGTTCGCGGATCTTCCGGTAATTGTCTGGCATTTAACCCTGTGGCAGCTTGGATACCGATGATTCCCACAGCAAAAATATCGCTGCTAAAGCGCGGCTTACCTGCCATTTGTTCGTTTGGCATATATCCTGGTGAACCAACAGCAATAGTTAAGCTAGTTTCACCTTCGGAAGTAATCACCTGAGAGCCAAATTGTTTGACTGCGCCAAAGTCAATCAAAACCAGTTTTCCATCTAGTCGGCGTCGAATTAAATTGGAAGGTTTGATATCGCGATGAATAACATTTTGCTGATGAACAAATACTAAAATTTCCAGAATATCCCGCAATAGAACAATAACTTGAGCTTCATTTAATTGCTGACCCGCTGACAATTCCCGCTTAAGTTCGTATCCGGCAATGAATTCTTGAACTAAATAAAACTCTTGTTCTTCTTCAAAGTGGGCGAAAAGTCGCGGAATGCGATCGTGATTTCCCAACTGATATAAAACTTCTGCTTCCCGATTAAACAACCGCCTTGCCGCTTGCAAAGCTGATGGATTATCGGCAGTTTTCGGCTTCAGTTGCTTGACAACACACTGAGGATTGCCCGGTAAATGCCTATCCACAGCCAAGAAGGTTGTACCGAAACCCCCTCCTCCCAAGTGGCTGATAATTTGGTAGCGCCCTCCCAGTGTTTTTCCCTGCATCGGATTGCCGCCGCGCCGTGACGCCGTTACTCGAATTGTTGGTTGATACCAATTTTGGCACAAAATGCTGAGCCTACTTGGTAGTCTCTGGCAACAAAACTGCTAATTTCCCGATTTTGCCGCTAACTGTGTGAGTATAGATACTTAATTTGAGGTGGATGGGTAGCTGGTGCGATCGCATTTCGGTATAAGAGAAAATCCCGCTTACCCCAGCACAGTCAAATCAACAGCATTAGCATTATTCAATAATTTCCTTGACAGCATTCCAGTAGTGGTTATAATACTTTTGCTCCAAACAAACAAAAACTACCTTCTCAACTGAACTATTCCTCTCAAGAAAACCTTTAACTTCACGGACAGCGATTCTAGACGCTTCTCTCCTTGGAAAACCCAACATACCTCTGCTAATAGCTGGAAAAGCGATCGTCCTTACCGAGTATTCTTCAGCCAACGCCAAGCAGTTGCGATAGCATTCAGCCACAGCCAACATCCGTTCATCATTATTATTACCCTTCTGCCAGAGCGGAGCGACTGTATGAATAATCCACCGTGCTGGGAGGTTATAGCCACTGGTAATTTTAGCTTCACTCTTAGAAGAGCGATTGAGTCGATCGCATTCTTCTCGAAGCCGATCGCCAGCTGCACGGTGAATCGCAGCATCTACAACACTACTACCCGAAAAGTATGGATCGGTTGTGTTGACGATCGCATCCACCTTTAGTTTAGTAATATCACCTTTAATAATTGATATTCGATTTGTTAACATTTTCTATTCTCCCAAATAATTTTTGGTTGAAGATGTGGGCGGGTGCGATCGCATCTCGCTCGCTACTTCCATTCTACTTGAACAGCTTTGATCTCCTGTTCGTTGTATGCGGTGAGGTTGGCCTTTACATTCCCGTTCGACCAGCCCATACCTGTGACATGATACTTGTAGTTGTCTCCGTATTGCGAGCGGGCTAATTCTACTGCTTTAATTCCCGCCGGACTATTTACCGTGAACTGCATGATGCCAGTAAGTAATACTATACTTGCTACCCCAAGAATGAATGCAAATTTCGGAGTCGAGGCAGAATGACCGGATTTAAGGCTTGCCGATATTACAGGTGCAGCACGCAGTTGTGTATAGATCCAGCCGAGAAGGGCGATCGACATAATTTTAACTAAAAACGATATACAAAGATTAACTGGATAGAGGCGAAATTCAATCGCCCAGAGTTCTGCTGGCTTCAAAAAGGGAAGCAGTATGAATATGTTGCTAACCATGTTAGAGATCCCAAAAGCGGCGAACCATCTGACTATCTCAACAGCACGCAGGCTACCCCGGAGGAGAAACACACCCGCTACCACAATAACTAAGCCGTTCCACGAATAGTTATATCTCAAACTGGACGAAAAACTTTGCTCTTGTGATGTGTAATAGAAAAAGTACGCGATATCGAGAATCCCAACCGCGATCAGCACAATTCCCACCCGCTTCAAAATAGTCCGATAATTGTACATTTGTTTTAAGGTATAAGGGTTGAATCATAGTTAATCTGGCTCATATCTTATTTATGAAATCTAACTGCTGGTGTTACCTTGAAACTTCAACACGCCATTCTTCAGCTGATATCTCTGCTGTTTCTATGGCTTTCCTACAGAATGTATGAATATCTTGTGCTGATAAGTTGACTTCAATGAAAGCCCCATTATCCAGTTTTCGCGTACTACGAAAGTCTTTTTCGTTCGACCCTATAAAACGAGGAAATTGTTGCATAATTTCTTTGAAGTAATCTGGTTCTAAATCAGCGATTTTATTCAAAGTAACTTCCAGAACATCTCGCCAACTTCTCACATGATATTCCTGCCCAAAAAAATAAAGTCGTTTTGGAGTAGTCCCAGTTATTGAACTATTTGTGTAGGAAGGTTGTACCGATTCATCGCCAAAATAGTTCCAAATTTGTAGGGCAATATCAGCAAGATACCCCGCTCGTTTTTCAATATCTTCTTTACGCCAAGATGTTTGAGATTGAAAAT
>NZ_JACJUP010000532.1:0-4382 GCF_014748295.1 Planktothrix sp. FACHB-1355
AAAAGAAAAAATACTTTCTTTTGACTTTTTACTTTTGCCTTTTATGACTGAATCAGCTGTATTTACTCAGCGCTCAGCACCTGGGATCACTTTGAAGGTTGGCGCTTCCATTGCGCGATCGCCTGCTGCGCTTTTGCATAGGCTGGTGTATTTTTTGGCACTAAAGATGCTGTCGCAATAGCAGCTTTAGTATCTCCTCCAGACGCGCGTTGATTAGCCAAATTGAGAATGCTTTGACTCCATAAAGCTATAGACTTCTGAGCTTCGGTATACGCTGGCTGACCGGCGGGGATTTTGCGAGCCACAACGATCGCCTTGTTATAAGAAGAAGCTTCTCCCGGCTTAACCAATCCCTTGGCGCTTTGCAACGTCTTTGTGTAAGCTTGCTGCTGTTTGACGACACCACTCCACTGTTTGATTGACTTTTGTGCTTGGGCGTAAATCGGCTGCGGGTCTTTGGGTATCAAGTTAGCTGCGGCAATCGCCCCACTGTAATTTCCCCGTTGGGCACGTCCTTGCGCCGTATCCAGAATAATCTGACTCCAGCGCTCGATCGAATCCTGCGCTTCATCGTAGTAAGGTTGACCGGATTTAATTAAACTGGCTGTAGCGATCGCCTGACTGTACTGGGAAACTTGATTATTTTGAAGAAAGGTTTTCGCCTTATTCAACCGTTCCTGATTGATCTGTTCTACCGACTTAGGTTTAGCTCCCTTCTGCCCGGACTTGGATGACACAGCATCAGAGGATGTACCACCTTGACGACCCGCTGTTTGCTGACGTAAAGGACGCCCAAACAGACTCATCAATAAAAGTACTAAAAGCAGTAAGCCGCCTCCCCAAAGCAGCATTTGTCGCCAAAATGTTCCTTCTTCGTCATCATCATCTTCTTCTGCCAGGATTGCATTTTTGGAATTACCGGGATGACCGTTTTTTGCCTGCGTAGTCGAGGTCGAGCTCGAAACAGCTGCTGGCTCATCTTGCAAATCGGAACGGGGTTCGATATCGTCCAAATTTCCGTTGAATGGATTTTCCATACTGGGTATGCTTGCTATTGTTTGCATATTGTGCTGTGCAGCCACAAAACTGGGGTTGACAGTTCCACTCACTCCTGCTTCCGCAGTTGTGCTATTACGTTCTTCTGCTTCAGCATAGTAGCCGCTGGCCACAGGGACTCTCAGATCGGGCAAAATCACCTGATGGCTTTTTGTCGCAGGATGTACCACTACCACAGGTTCTTGTCGGGGACGCCAATGGAGTTCGCATAACTCAGGCAGGCGTTCGCTCAGGTAACGCTTCAGAGTCGCGATACTCGTATCGCCTCCTTCCGTCCGTAGCCCTTCCAAGAGAGCGGCTGTAAACAAGCCATGCTGTAAATCGGAAGCTTCGTGAGAGAATTGGGTTGGCTGACAGGAAAGGATTGTGGGTATTTCCAGTGCGCGAGCTAATTCCACGGTTTGACTGCCTACCTGGGCACCAGCTTGGGTTCCTCCAGCTCGGTTTATATCAAGCAAAACCAGTTGCATTGAGGCTTTTGCATCCTTCAGGCTCTCGTATATCCATCGTATGGGGATGCCTGTGCCTGCAATATCGGCTGGGTTGCCATCAATAGGCATCAGGTATTCCTCTCCGTTGGATTTGAGGCCGTAGCCGCTAAAAAAGAACCACACTTGGTCTCCTTCTTGCAACCCCTCTTGGCACAGCCAGTACATCCACAACTTAATATTTTCACTCCTTGGATAAGTGGAGTGGCCCGCGATGTACGGTGATGTATCGGAGAACAGCAGACAGCGCTCCGGCATAAAACCACCCCGACCCACAAGGAAATTCCAGATTGCTTGTGCATCTGCTTGGGCATAACCTAGAGGTTGCAGGTATTGATATTGGTTAATACCGATTGCCATTAGCCAGTGATTGCTCATACAAGATGTCCCTCATGTCAACGACACTAATAGATTGTTATTAAGGATCTGAATATCAGAAATTTCAAGGTAAGAGCTTTACAATGCGAATTGCTTCTTTGAGTTTAGCGGCCTTATTGGGATTGACTGGAACTTTTTTGGCTTTGGAAGGGGCGATCGCACCGCCAATAGCTCAAGCTTATACCTCTCGCGTTAATATTACTCTCGATCGACAACCAAATGAATCCTATGCCACTTTGGTTCGCAGAGCCGAGGCCGTAGCTAGAGCCGCAGCTCAGCGTAGCTTCGACAATGACATTTTAGTCACAGAAGCTGCCATTATCATCACAGGCCAACATATTGGTTTGTCCGCACCGATTTTGACTTTGCAGGTCAGTCGCGATAACTGGAAAAACCATCCGGATACCATGCGTTGGGCTACCTACTATCCCAAATCTAAGCAGCTGCTGAGGATTGATGACCCTACTCCCGTGGCGGTTGCTTCTCCAGTACAGCAAAGGCCAGAACCTACTCTGGGCACCGGTGTTATTCAAACTACCCTGAGATGGTCTACTACTGACGACCTTGACTTGGAAATCACCGATCCCAGCGGTCAAAGGGTTTTCTTCCAAAATAAGAGAGTGGCGTCGGGAGGTCAGCTTGACGTTGATAGCAATGCAGGTTGTCAAAATACCATTACAAATCCCGTCGAAAATATTTTTTGGCCTGCATCAGGAGCTCCTCCGGGTAATTACACTGTCAAAGTCAACCTTTACCAACGCTGTGCAACGCAAACAGGGCCAGTGCCATTCAGGTTGAGGTTACTGGTACAAGGTAATACGCGGGAATTGACAGGAAATGTCGATGATTCCAATCAAACTGTTAGTTTTCCTTTCTCAATAGCACCCCCTGGCTCGACAACACCCGGACAATTGCCAAACGGCCCCTCAAATGGTAGAGGTACGGGCCCTCAACAGTCTGCACCCGCCACAACACCTGGGCGCACTCCAGCCAATCGCACCAATAATCAACCCACCAATCGCAGCAGTAGCGGTACGCAGCGGTCTAATCCAGCCAATAATTCCGGACGTTCTGCTACCAATCGCAGCAGTAGCGCTACACAAAGACCTAATACAGCTAATAATTCCAGACGTTCCGCGACCAACACTACAGCTAGTTTCCTTTCTAGTTTGGAAAGAGGTATTGTTGCGGAAATGAACCGCGCTAGGACGAATCCCCCCGCCTATGGTGCGATATTGCAGAGCCAGAGACGGTATTACAAAGGCAATCGACTGGAATTGCCAGGACAAATTCCGATTATTACCAAGGAAGGCGTTAGGGTAGTTGATGAAACGATTAACTTTTTGAAATCGACCCGTCCGGTACCAGCACTTAACGCCTCCAGAGGTATGTCCTTGGGGGCTAGCGATCATGTGCGAGACCAAGGGCCAAAAGGCGCGACAGGTCACTATGGAAGCGATCGCAGCAATCCTTCTTCTCGCGTCAACCGGCACGGCTCCTGGCTGGTCACTGTAGGCGAAAATATCAGTTACGGCCCTGACACAGCCCAACAAGTAGTTATGCAGTTAATTATTGATGATGGAGTTCCCGATCGCGGTCACAGAATCAATATGTTTAACCCTGCTTTCCGCATCACTGGTGTTGCCTGTGGCCCGCACAAAGTATACAGAACCATGTGCGTGATTACCTATGCCGGAGGTTATAGAGAGAAGTAAGAAAATCGAGCGGGGGAGTGGGGGAGCAGGGCAGAAAATGTCGGTATATGGACTTTTCTATAGACATTCCAAAATAATCGACATTACAGATCTTTTCAGGTGACCAGCCAGCTCCGGGTCGGTAAATCAGTCTATGGGCAAGGTACTTTGTATTCCATGATGTAGATTAGAGGCGCAATAGCTCAGAGCTAGCGTTAAGGGGAAGATAACTCAAACGCGATCGGTCGATCGCGATCGAGGAGCTAGAGCTAATTATGTCTAAGCCAAATCTGTTTGTATCCAACCCCTCTTTGAAGACAAAGTTACATGAAAAAGGAAGCCTTGCCCTTTCTCGCTCAATCCGCTTTTTAAGTGTAAGAGTCCCTGTTTCACTGCTAAGTTTAGTAGCCTTGATGGGGTTCTCAGGCAGTTTCTGGTTTTCTAACCAAGCGAATGCACAAAATGCAGGCACTCGCCCAACACAAACCACACAGAGAGCCGATGTCGCTCGCGTTAATCTTACCCTCAACAGTCAGCCGAATGAAAGCTACGACACGCTGATCCGCAGAGCGGAAGCAGCTGCAAGAGATGTAGCTGGACGTAGTTTCAGCCAAAACGCTGCGATTAGAGGAGTTGCTGTCACAATTTTGGGCCAAAATGCCGGTTCGATCGCGCCTCTTCTTTCCCTACAAGTAAATCGTCAAAATTGGATAAGTCAGCCCGACACGCAACGCTGGGCTACATATTTCAAAAACGCTCCCACTCT
>NZ_JACJUP010000533.1:0-4463 GCF_014748295.1 Planktothrix sp. FACHB-1355
TGAGGTTTCATCTCTATTACAATTGTAGTATAGAGTAGTATTCAAGACAATTTTTTATGTTTACTTTGACGATGCGCCCGTTGGCGATCGAATCTGACTTGGAAGCGATCGCACACCTAATCAATACTTGCGAAGAGGTCGATCGCCTAGAATATGGTACGTCAGTATCGGAACTTCGCACTGATTTTGACAACCCATCAATCGATAAAGCACGGGATATCAGACTTTGGGAAGATGCGGATGGTAATTTAATTGGATTCGGTCAGTTAGGGATACCGGAATCAGGCGAAATAATTGATGGTTGGTTGTGGTATTGCGTTCATCCTTATAATCGCGGGAAGGATCTGGAAAGGCAGATTATTGCTTGGGGTGAGGAGAGGATGCGGGAAGTTGCACGCGATCGCAACGTGCAAGTAGAATTGCGCTGTTCTGCTCGCGATGACAAACCGTACTACATCACAGTAGCGGAAAATAACCGTTTCACGGTCGATCGCTACTTCTTCACTATGCAGCGCAGTCTCGCCGAACCAATTCCAGAACCGCAATTTCCAGCAGGTTTTACTCTCCGCGATGCGGGTCATCAAGACACGGAAGCTTGGGTGGAGATGTTCAACCAAACCTTTATCGATCACTGGAATCACCACGATTTAACGCTCGATCGGGCTAAATATATGCTGACTACACCTGATTACAAGCCCGAATTGGATTTGGTTGCATTAGCGCCCGATCGCACATTTGCAGCTTTTTCCTTCTGCGCTATTTATCCAGGGGATAACGAACGTAGCGGATGCAAAGAAGGTTGGATTGCAGCACTCGGTACGCGGCGCGGTTTCCGCAAGATGGGGCTAGCGCGATCGATGTTGCTTTCGGGAATGCACAAGTTGAAAGCTGCGGGTATGGAAACGGCAAAACTTGGCGTCGATACCCAAAATCCCAACAACGCTCTGCGACTTTACGAATCGGTTGGCTTTGAGAAGCTTTACAACTGGATTACTTACGTTAAGGATGTGACCTGAAAAAATTTTTTCCAACCCCTTGACACTATTGTAGTATTTGTGTAGTATTAAATTGTGGCAAGCAAGAGAGAGGTTAACGCCTCTCCTTGGAATGCCCTACTGAACCTTGACAATTGAATAATCAACTGGCAATTTCAACGGACGTTCATTCAGGAGTCTTGGTAACAAGACTATTCTGTGATGTTGTTACTTTACACCAAAATCTTCGGTCAGCCTAGAACTCATTCCGAGTCAAAAAACAGGCGACCTGAGATTACTTCCAGTCCGTCTGAACGGGAATCAGAACGAGAAAGTTCTACAAGACTCAGACATACGAAAGTTACTGAGTCAATCCGCCGAGTTAGACAGGACTATCATTTAGAGCGGCGCTTTTTGCTGTAAAATCATCAACCGATTTTTGGGTAAACGTTCATCAACAAACCGCGCAGCTTTTTCAACAAAAAGAGTTACAAATCCAAAATCTAAAATCGAAAATTTAAAATCGAAAAAGGAGGTGCGAGATGGTTCACATTCGCTTTGAAGGACGTTCTTATGATATCGCCGAACCTCAACTGGGTGTGACAACGGGTATGAGCGATACCGCCATCAAGCAACGCCTCGCACAGCATTTTGATGTCAGTCAAGATCGATTGCAGTCTTATGTTGTCGATCGCAGACCCAGCGGCGATTTGATTGTACGTCCAGAAGCTGTTTACGGTTAATAACAAGCTGTTGTTCCGTACCCCGACATGAAAAGCCATACACACATTAGGATCTGGCTCCGCAAGGATTGTGGGTTCGACTCCCACTAAAGACCTCGGTCTTTATGGCGAAATGGTAAACGCACTAGAAGTTGTTAAAAGCTTTTCTAACTTGTGCGGAACAACTTTAAAAAATTGGGGTTTTGAATTCAGCAATTAATCCAAAATCCAAAATCCAAAATTCTATCCCGCGCCCTAACGAGTGAAGCGTACATACATCTGGTTTTCGGAACCAGAGGTTGTAGGTTCGATTCCTACCTTCCCCGCTAATGGGGGAGTAGCTCAACGGATAGAGCGCTAATGTTCAACGCTTTGTTGACTTGTGCGGGATAGATAAAAAGGTAGTTGAAATTCACTTCGCGCCCTCATTTAGAAAGCTTACATACTAGCTCATTAGTAGAGCATTCGGCTATCCACCGATTGGTAGCAGGTGCGAATCCTGCGTATGAATCAACAGCTTTTTTAACTTGCGCGAAGTGTTTTTAACTGCCATAAATTATTATGTTTATCGGCTGATTGCCATTATGTTTTATGTTCCGCGCCCTCACCAGCAAAGCATACACACAAGTTAATCGACTGGTCGTAGGTTCAAATCCTACCAACCCCGTTCGAGGGGTTGTAGCTCAGGGGTAGAGCGATCGAAGTGGCAAAAGCCTTGCCGACTTGCGCGGAACTTACCATTTGTAAAAGTAGCAATTCCTGCTTCGCACCCCGATCGAAAAAGCTTACACACTCTTCCTAACTATAAGGGTCATAATGTAGCGAAATTCGAGCGATCGAACAAGTGACAGCAATCCTAGTCTCTTTGAGATGCGGAGCGCGTGCCCACTGCCAGGTAAAACTGGTAAGAGCGACTGTTGTGTCCTCGCTTTTTCAACTTGTGCGAAGCAACCTTAAAAAATTTTTCCCGCGTCCTAACTTATGAAGCTTACAAACTGGTTAGAGCATTCGATCGCAAATCGAAGTGTCAAAGGTTCGATTCCTTTCTCCTCCACTTTAAATTTTGGGGGAGTAGCTCAGAAAAAAATAGCTTTTCTGACTTGCGCGGGAATCCCATTATTTTGAAACTTTGCAAAATCTACTCCGCGCCCTAATGGAGAAAGCTTACATACTTGCCTAGTGGTTTAAGGCACTTGACTCATAATCAAGCAACCCCCGATAAGGGTTCGCGGGTTCAAATCCCGCGTATGAACAAACAGCTTTCTCAACTTGTGCGGAGCATTTTTACCATTAAGAATAATGAAAAAAGGAGGAAAAAATGCTTTTAATATACTGTATCAATCAAATAAAACTTTCAACAACTATCTTTCAATCTACTAAATTACATCAAGACAACAGGTTGATTAATGAGCGAACATCGCTTAGGTGAAATCGTCATCGAACGCCCTCGTGGAGGGATGAGGATAAGCGCAAAGAAGCTAACAGGCTACAAGAAAGCTCTCGAAAAAATCACTCAAGAAGCTACTGAAGATGGCTTGTTATCTCCTTATTTAATCAAGATAAGGAAACACACAAAGCACTTCTCAGACCATTTGGGGCCATTGCGTCGCTGGTTGCGTTCTAAAGTAGGCCAGCCTTGGGATGCTGTCTATAAAGAATTATGCCAGCAAATTGAAATGAGAACCCTAATCGGCCAACATCTCCTGGGTCATGTGTGGCAGTTTGTGGAACGAGATGTTGAGTTAATTGATGGAGTTCCTTACCGTAAAAAGAGCTTCTCTTATTACTCAGAAAGGCGTCCGATTGGTGATTGGCGAGAAGAGCTTTACGTTCATCCAGAAACGGGAATTCTCTGCTTAGCGAAGAGAAGACCAGATAAGAATATCAACAAGGGTCACAACAACAGAGATGATCTGATCATCATAGATGCCTATCATCAATACCGGAAATTAGACGATTTGTGGTATTTCGTGACTCTGCAAGATATTCCACCAATGGAGAAACCTACAGATGTTCTACTCAAAACTGCTATTCGCCCTTGTGTAGCAAGGCTGGAGTACGGTAGGGAAGTTTATGCTGTTAGCAAGCAGCAGTGTGGGAAGCAGGAAATTAAGTTTATCTTGCAGAAGCTTGCTAAAAATTAAACAGACTTCCGCACGAAAGGACTATAAACCCGGTTTCTTGGTAGACTTTTAGCTGCGAAACTCACGAATTTTCATAGAAACCGGGTTTCTTTGCGTTAAATTTTTCACTTCGCGCCCTAACTGGGAAAGCTTACATACTAGCCGAATTGGTACAGGCGCTTGACTGAAAATCAGGTTATTGCAGGTTCAAATCCTGTGTATGAACAAACAGCTTTCTCAACTTGCGCGAAGTGCTAATTTTCAAAATTCGTTTATTTTTTAGCGGAGGTAGCCATGTCTGCCAAAACTATTGATATTTTGGCACAATTAAAATCTCTGAATTTGTGGGAAACTGCCGAACTGGTTAAGCAGATTGAGGCTACCTTCGATGTTGATGCTTCGGCTCGTAAAGGTATCTATATTCCTCCAATCATCGATATATTTCCGCCGCACGAACCGGAATTCAAAACATTTGATGTAGTTTTGGAGGAAGTACCCACCGATAAGAAAATTGCCATTCTTAAAGTGGTGCGGGAACTGACAGGTTTGGGTTTGAAGGAAGCGAAAGATTTTGTCGAGTCAGTACCGCAAGAGGTGAAAAGTGCGATCGCACTCCCCGATGCTGAAGATATCAAGCGTCAATT
>NZ_JACJUP010000534.1:0-4462 GCF_014748295.1 Planktothrix sp. FACHB-1355
CGTGTGCTCTTCCGATCTTTATTATCTGGTTCTGACCCTCTGGTCGTTCGTGAGGGAGAAGGTGTTGCTTGTTTGGGTGTTTCTTGAGACGGTGGAGCGTTTTGCTCAGAAGTAGAGCAACCCGGAAGTAATAAACTGACAACAGCCAGTAAAATAACGACAGTGAGGTTTTTCATCGATTTTAGCTTGTCCTCTTCTTATCAAGCTCAATCATACACAGAAATAGATCGCTTAGAAAAAAATAACATAAATTTGTAACGCTACATCGCTTAATCTGAAGCAAACTTAAAAAATACTTTTTCAAGTTTGCTTCAGATTATTGCTACATGGGTAAGCTACGTATGGGCTGATTAATATCTGTCCTGTACTAAGCAGGCACAGCCATTCCTTTTTTTACTGCGGGACGTTGTTCCACTGTTTCCACCCAACGTTTGAGATTTGGGTGATTATCTAATGTTAATCCTTGAAACTCATAAATTGCTACCCAAGGATAAGTGGCGATATCGGCAATTGAGTAATCCCCGCAGATATATTCTTTGTCTGCAAGTTGGTTATCTAACACACTGTAAAGGCGCAAACTTTCTTTTTCGTAACGTTCGATCGCGTAAGGTATTTTTTCTGGTGCAAAGCGTTTGAAGTGGTTTAACTGACCGAACATTGGCCCCACCCCGCCCATTTGGAACATCAGCCACTGCAATACTTGATAGCGACCTTTTTGGTCAGCGGGTAGGAATTTGCCCGTTTTTTCAGCTAGATAAATGAGAATTGCACCCGACTCAAAAACGGTGATATCCGTTTCGCGATCGACAATAGCAGGAATCTTGCTATTGGGATTGATCGCTACGAACTCAGGCGTAAATTGATCGCCCTTGGTAATGTCAATTTTGTAGACATTGTACGCCAGACCGACTTCCTCTAACATGATGGAAGCTTTGCGCCCGTTGGGTGTAGTGAAAGTGTAAAGGTCAATCATAATTTAGATATTGGTTATAGGTCAATAATATCTTAACTATTACTATCTTTTTTCTTCCTCTGCTTCATTTGATTTAAACCCATTTCTCCCCGTAGCCGATCGAGTTCCAACTCGATCGGATCGAGCGTTTGGGGTGACAAAGATGATTTTTTTTGTTTGGACGTTTGACGGTTTACCATTTTCGCAGTGCGGCGTTCGCGCACCAAAAAATCGTAATGATATAGGTAAGCCGCAACCGCAATTAAAAAAGCCATCGCCATCAGCAAAAAATTTCTGCCAGCATTGGCAGAATAAGGGTTAATACTAACTGCTAGAAATACGACAAAAATACTGGTAGATAGCAGTTCCAAAATCAAAATAATCGAGCCGTTCAAACCCTCTCGCCAGCTCAACCAACCAGGAAACCAATTAGACTTTTGTTTGACAAGTTTGATAATGCAGTGATGTCCTAAGACAATTCCGAAGAAATGCAGCACCAGTGCTGCTAAAATAATAGGTACTAGGTCACTCGCCTCATCTGAGCGACGGATAGACGGAGCAGCACTCTGCATAATGGCCGAAAAGACGGCTATGTTGGCGCAAGCCCGCGCCCATGATATTGGATAAGGAAACCATACAGGCCATAGTGATTGACGTTGCATAGATCAAATACCGATCGCTATCACCAATTACCAACTAATAGGCAAAATTAGTTTATCTTAAAAAACAAACAAGATGAAACTACAAATATTCGCGATCGCGATTTTAGCAAGCACGATCGGTTATGGCTGTGCGATCGCTACTTCTCAAGTCAGACAGCCGCCTGTTACAGAAGCTGCTCTCAAAGTACCACAAGAAGGCGATCGTCGTTGGGATAATGCAGAAGAAGCAGCTTTTCAACTTCGCAGTTTAGCAATTCGTCAAAAACTAGCAGCCGAAGACTTAGACAAACTCGACGCTTGGTGGCGACGGGAAAAAATCGGCGACCCCCACAAATATCTGCTTCCAGTTATCCTATCGCGTCTCAGCTTGGGAGACAGCTACAATCGCCAGCACATTTGGGATATTCTAATGAAATTGGAAAGAGAACGACCCGACCTTTACCATTTTCGCAGCGTTTTCGATATTCGCATCTTCTTCCTATTTCGCGACAAAATGCCCGCCAATGTGGAAGCTTCCTATCGCAGTATGGTAGAGTCGCCTCGCGTGAAGGAGTGGCTAGAAACTGGGACGGAAAACCATATGTTTATGCAGCGCCTATCCGGACTTGCTTTAATGGATAATAGCGGCTGGACTGTTAACGATCCGGCGACTGCTAGCACCATTGAAGCATGGTTGCGATCGGAACTCAACAAATTTCTCACCATCGGACAAGGCGAATTTCATTCTTCTACCTACTACGGATATAGTATCGGCGGTTTGCTCAATCTTTACGATTTTGCTCGCACTCCCGAACTGCGACAATTAGCAAAAGCAGGTTTAGATTGGTATGCTGCTAACATGGCTTTACGCCTGAGTTGGGGAACTGCTGGCGGTGCGGAAAGTCGCGGATTCGATCGCAATACTTGGAATAGCGGTTTGACTGCGGTAGCTTGGATGTGGTGGGGCGGGGAAGAGCGGGAGAGCGGGGGAGCGGGAGAGCGGGGGAGGAATTACCAATTACCGATCGTTGTCGAAAAGATGAATAATGGTAATGCAAGATTGGCGCTATTGGCGGGGTTGAGTTCCTATCGTCCCGACCCCAGTTTGCGACAGTTGGCGAGAAAAGAAGTACCCCTACCATTTTTAGCAAAAGCTTCTCATCCGGATTATTACAGCTACCATCAAGACAATCGCTTTTGGGAAACTTTTTACGTTACTAAAGATTACAGTCTCGCTACTCTATTAGAACCAAAACGTTCTTATCAAGTGAAGGGAACCATCAACGCTCAATATGCCACTTACAAGTTAGCGATCCGCGACCCCAAAGGAGAAAACAACGCCGTAATTAGTTTGGGCGGAACTTATCACAATTTGATGGCAACCGGTCGCAGTCCGGGAGATCAATATGTGCAGGGACGCAGTGCGGTAATTTATCAGTTAATCCTCAATCAACAAGATTTAGCAGCTAATGTACCACCCCGTTCTCACTTAGTTATTCCCATTCGCTACGGTCAACCGCAAAGATACAGAGATTGGTATATTTGGCAGATTGAAGAAACTTGGTTGCTTGCTCGTCCTTGGGGTGATAAAATTAGTTTGCTTGCGCCTGTATCGGAAAGGAATAAGGCCGATCGAGCTTTAGTAGCAAGTGGAAATAAAACTGCTTGGATTACCGATGTGGCGAGAATTGCCGATTATCCAAATTTTAAACGTTTGACTGCTGCATTAGATCGGGTTGTCATAGACGATCGCGAATGGGAAAAACAAGGCAAACTCGCTTACACTGGTTTGGAGGGCGATCGGTTAGTGATGACCTACGCACCCAACGGCGGTATCGGTGTTGCCAGCATCAACGGTAAACCGCGAGTATTGCAAAATTGGCCTGTAATAGCAAGTCCCTATCTGCGGCAAGGTTTGAGAAGTGGCGTTTTGGAATATCGCAATCCTGTCGGAGATAGTTGGAGCTTGCGTGCTACTTTGAACAGCTTCCAGTGGGATTTTAAAAGGGAGAAGGCAGACTGGGAAGTAGAACAAATTTCTTCCCCATCTTCCCGATATACCAGATGTTGTACCTCACTCACTCGCAATCGGCTCTAAATTGTTGGTTCGTAGTGGTGCGATCGGATCGATTGAAGGTACAAAAGCTGTACATTAATTGGGTAATATGTAAAATCTCCCAACAGAAAGATATTTCTGACCAGGCTATGAAAAAATCTACTTTCCTTGGTTCTGCCTTGTTGCTTGCCTTCGCTTCCCTGCTGAGCGCCTGCAATCAAACTAACTCTGGCCCAAATGCCACAACCACAGCAAATCCTTCCGCAGGGGCTGTTTCGTCTAACAGCATTCCCATCGGAATTGCTTTAGCGCAAACCAGCAACGTCGCTTTACTCGGTCAAGAAGGCATCCAAGGTGCCAAAATCGCCGAGAAATATTTTAACGATAAAGGAGGCATCAACGGCACGCCGATTAGATTGGTAGTTCAGGATACTGGCGGCGAAGAAGCGGGAGCGATTAACGCCTTTCAAACCCTAATTACCCAGAATCAAGTCGTCGGCATTGTTGGCCCCACTCTTTCTCAGCAAGCATTTAGTGCCGGTCCGATCGCAGAGCGTGCTAAAGTGCCAGTAATCGGAGCATCCAACACAGCTAAAGGAGTTCCCGAAATAGGAGATTACGTGGCTCGCGTTTCTGCACCTGTTGCCATTGTTGCTCCCAATTCAATCAAAGCAGCTCTCAAAATTAATCCCAAGATCGAGAAAGTGGCTGTGTTTTATGCACAAAATGATGCGTTTAGCAAGTCGGAAACTGAGACTTTTCAGCAAACAGTTAAAGACCAAAAACTCGATTTAGTAACAGTACAAAAGTTTC
>NZ_JACJUP010000535.1:0-4399 GCF_014748295.1 Planktothrix sp. FACHB-1355
TCCGATCTGAAAAACCTTTGACCGCTAAGCCAGAAGCGATCGCACAACTCGTAACTGCCCCCACAACTAAGAACTCCAGTGGGGTCAGGCTACCAGAAATTGACCCTCTGGAAGTAGAGGGGAATCTGACTGTGGCTGGCAGTTCTTCGGTTTTTCCCCTCTCTAAAGCCATCTACGAACGCTTCATTGCATATGGCTATGCGGGTACGATCGATATTTACAGTATTGGTACTGGGGCTGGCTTCAATCTTTTCTGTAAAGAGAAGAAATCTGACATTGCCAATGCCAGCCGTCCGATCGAAGAAGACGAGATTAAGGCTTGCACTGCCAACGGTCGCACGCCTGTGGAGTTTCGCATCGGTAGCGATGCTGTGGCTGTCGTCATCAACAGAAAGAATACATTGCTGACTAACGCCACCACAAAAGAATTAGCTGCGCTTTTTACCGCCGAGAAGTGGTCGGATGTAAATCCCAAATGGCCTAACGAAAAAATTCAACGCATCCTTCCCAGTTCTACAGCTTCAAGGTTCAGCTTGTTTGTTGAGAAAGTCTTGGATGATAAAGATAAGCTGCTTCTGAACTCGCCTAACTCTCAATTCACCGACGATGATGATTACATAATTCAAGCTGTTGCGGCTAATCCATACGCCATTACATTTTTGCCTTATTCGTATTATCAACATAATGCTGATACCCTGAAAGCTATTTCGATCGAAGGGGTCGAACCAAAAGCTGAAACGGTGGAGAATGGCAAATACCTTTTGGGTCGCCAGCTCTTGATGTACTCGGATGTTAATACCATTCGCAAAAAGCCGCAGGTGAGAGCATTCATCAACTTTTACCTAACTTATATCAACCAAGAAATTAGAAAAGTCGGCTATTTTCCCCTCAGTCAAAAGGAACTGGACAACTCAAAAATGAAACTGTTGAAGGCGACAGAACAAGAAAAAAGGGACTAAAATAGATTTCTTTAGTTTTTAGTATGCCTCTAGCTATATGAACCCTGAAGATTTTAATGAGCTAATCGGTATATTTATAGCTGAAACCCAGGAGTTTCTGCAAACTATGGAAGCAAATCTCTTGGCGATGGAAAGTAGCAGTTCTGCGGAGGAGCGTTTGCAGACAGTTAAAACGCTTTTCCGATGTGCCCATTCAATTAAGGGTTCGTCTTCTATATTTGGATTTAATAGCTTATCAAAAGCGGCTCACTGTTTAGAAGATTGCTTTGTAATTTTACGCGATCGCGTCGATCTTTCCGAACTGGAATCATCTACAATTACTGCTTTATTACATGGCTTAGATAGTCTAAAAATTATCGCCGATGGAGTTAGACCTGACCAATTAAATCAAGAAATTGCTATTGCAGAATCGGAATCTTCAACAGAGCCTCATATTTTGGCGATCGCTCAAATCAAAACAACGCTGGAAGCTAAATACGGTCAAAAAGAAGAGACTGCAAATTACACAATTAACAGTTTAGTGAACGCTGAAGCTGTCAAGGTGATTTTTGAATTCGAGTTACCATCTGTATTTAATCAATTAGAAGCGGAACTTTCTCAATCTAGTGCGGAAAACCTGCCTCAAACAATAGCAACTATCAACAATATTTATTACCAAATCTCAGGCGTGGCGGGGATGTTACAGCTATCTTACTTAGCTGAAATTGCCAACCAATTGAGAGATGCGATCGATACTCCCAACTTGAGTGTAGAGCAGTTGCAGTCTTCTGGATGGAAAATTGCCCAAAAATTGCAGAAGATTCGCACCAAAGTGTTGCAAGGAGAAGCGATCGATCTGCAACTCCTTGAGGAGCGCGAGAGAGTTGTAGAACAGGAGAGCGGGAGAGCGGGAGAAAATGGCAATAATGCTTCCCCCATCTCCCAGTCCCCCCATCCCCCACTTCTCCCATCTCCCATCTCTCCCTCAAATCAGCCGACTATTCGAGTCGAGGTGGAACGCCTGACGGAATTGATTAATTTGGTGGGAGAGTTGGTAATCAATCGGACAAATTTTGAACTCCAGGAAGCGCAATTGCGTTCCGAAGCTAAACGCATCCGCAAGAGCATTTCTTCGTTGCATCATTTTGGTAGCGAATTGCGAGAAGAATACGATCGTCTAGCGGGAGAATGGGGAACGGATAATGGGAAATCGGAAATAGGAAAAAAAAGCAATTCTCAATCTCCAATTGCTAAACCTCACTTCGATATTTTGGAAATGGATCGATATACAGAATTCCACGCCAAAGCAGTAGAATTAATTGAAATTACACAAGCGATCGCTCAGTCGGCAAGTTTAGTAGATGAATTGGCGGTAAAATTTGAACGCAGCACCGACCAACTTCGCCGCATTACCGATCGACTTCGCAGTCGCGTTATGCAATTGCGAGTGGTGCCATTCAGTCGCGCAGTCGATCGTTTGCCGAGAGCTCTGCGAGAATTATGCCGCACATTTAACAAAGATGTAAATCTGCTGCTGTTGGGAAGGGATACTAAAATAGATGAAACTTTACTCGATGCTTTGCGCGATCCTTTAGTGCATTTGTTACGCAATGCTTTCGATCACGGCATCGAATCGCCGGAAGCGCGGATTGCAGCGGGTAAACCGGCCAGCGGTCAAATTGAAATTGAAGCGCGTCACCAAGGCGGACAAACTATTATTACTGTTACGGATGATGGTCGAGGTATTGACCCGGAAGGTATTCGATCGCGAGTTGTCGAAAAAGGTTTAGTCGCACCCGAACAAGCAGCGGATCTTTCGATTGCCGAATTGTACGAATTCCTTTTTTGGCCTGGTTTTAGTACTGCTAAAGAGGTGACTGACCTTTCCGGTAGAGGAGTCGGTCTTGATGTTGTTCGCAACAATTTGCGGCAAGTACGCGGCACGATTAAAGTCGATTCCCGTCCTGGTAGAGGCACCAGTTTTATTTTGAAGCTACCGCTAATGCTTTCGATCTCTGATGCTTTGTTGGTGATGGTGGGAAAAAATACGATCGCAATCCCGTTGGATGCGATAGAAGAAATTATCCACATTCAACCAGATCGAATTCAAATGGCAGGTAATCAAGCGATGTTGTGGTGGGAGGAGGAGTTTATTCGGCTGGTGCAGTTGCAAGATTTATTGCACTACGATATACCCGATCTCTCATCATCTGCTGAATCGCTGCCTCAAGACTCAATTCCTGCGATCGTTTTAGCTTCTAGCGAAGGAGTTGTCGCGATCGCAGTCGATCGCATTCTCAGTCAACAAGAAATTGTTGTCAAACCGCTGCCTCCTCCTATATCTAAACCACGCGGTATTGTTGGTTGCACAATTCTCGGTGACGGTCAGGTAGTTACTATTTTAGATGTGGACGATCTGCTAGAAGAATTTCACACTCACAGCAGCATGACTATTTCCGTTGAAAATAAATCTTCGCTGGGTGTACGCACTGATTTGCTGACGCCTCCCTCTAGTTTGCAACCGCAAATTTTAGTTGTAGATGATTCTTACACTATCCGGCAGTTACTTTCGCAAAGTCTAACTCGCGCACGTTACCGGGTAGCACAAGCTAAAGACGGTCAAGATGCTTTATCTAAGTTGGAGCAAGGTATTGATTGCAGTGCGATAATTGCAGATATAGAAATGCCTCGTATGGATGGATTTGAACTTTTAAGCAGTCTCAAATCTCATCCCCACTTTGCCTCTATCCCAGTTGCTATGTTGACTTCTCGTTCTGGTATAAAATATCGTCAGTTGGCGATGGAATTGGGTGCTGTCCAATATTTCACTAAGCCTTACAATGAGGGTCAATTATTGGAGGCGATCGCTAAATTAATTAAAAAGTAAAATTTTTCAATTAAATATGAACAGACGATTTCGCAGTAAACGCAATCTCCCAACTCGAATACCCACCCATAAACTGCTTTGTTTTCAACTGGGAAACGAACGATATGCTATTCCTATAGACCGCGTGCTGCACGTTCTCAATGAGTTTACGCCGCATGGGGTGATTGAGAGCGATATGCCTAACAGCACACTGCGCGATCGCAGTTTAGTAAAATACAAAGACGAAATCATTACTCTCATCTATCCGTCTCAGCTTTTTCTTAGCAGTCGCGACGATCGAGAACGACAATACTTGATTGTTTGTACCCTGAAGGAAGGAGAGCGTTTTGCAATCCCTGTGCCTGAAATTCCAACTGTTTTGCAAGTAGCAGAGGACAATTTTGGTGAAGTTCCCGAACTTTACGATCGGGGAAATTTGCCGCCAGCGATTGAAAAGGTTATTCAAAGTTCGGATAATAATATTGTGTTTTATCTCAATTTGGATAAGTTGGTAAACCCCAATCCCTAAGCCTTTTTCCGTCTACGGGGAGGGAGAAGAAGAAGAGGAAGAGGCGGGAATTACTATGTATCCAGT
>NZ_JACJUP010000536.1:0-4405 GCF_014748295.1 Planktothrix sp. FACHB-1355
AGATGTAAAAGAACGTGGAGATGCAAGGATAAATATGGGTGGGGGTAGTGACATAAAGGTTAACGTGCAAAGGATAATCAATCATCAGGTATTTTGTTTTTTAAACTTATGCTACTTTGTTTGGGAGTCCAAAGTCACTTAACTAAATAAGTTGTTATTATAATAACAAATCTTTCAGCGCTACAAAGCTATTGGAATAGCCGAGCCTAATGAGTATTGACCTATACATACAACAAGCTTTCGATCCCACACCCTTGCCAGGGCTAGGGTTTAAAAATTTCCGTAAAATCTGCGATAACGGGTTTGGAGATGGTTACAACAGCTTTGCTCATTCGATGGCCTGGTTCAACAACCACTTGTATGTGGGGACTACCCGCGCTAATTTTTGCATGGCCAAGGTACAAGAAAGAACCATCCGAAGGGCTGCTGATATAGCTATTTGGCCAATTGAGAGTCCGGACGATATAGAAAGTATTTACAAATTAGATCGACGAGCGCATATCTGGCGCTACAACCCACTTACTCAAAATTGGCAACAAGTCATGCGATCTCCTAGAGTAATGGGCATTAAAGGTGCAGAAGTCGATCGTGATGTTGGCTACCGTGGCATGGCTGTCTTTCAGGGGGAATCTGACCCCCAACCCGTACTTTACGTATCAACTTGGGCAGCTAGTAGGGCTCCTGGTTCTCGGCTTTTGCGTTCGGAAGATGGAAAAAATTTTACTGTAATTTCACAACCAGGAATTATTGGCATCCCGATACCAAGTACTCGCGTGTTAGTCCCTTTCAAAGGAAGATTGTTTATGTCTCCCACAGGCGGGGCGGCTGGGAATGCAAACAAAGCAGTAGCTCCGACAATTTATGAAACCCACGACCCTGTTAAAGGAGAATGGCAAGCAGCGAGTTTGCCTGGTTTTGGTGAACCAGAAAACCAAGGTATATTTATGGTCTGTCCTTTTAAAGATCGCATTTATGCTGGTACATTTAATTGCGAAGGTTTTCAAATTTGGTCTAGTAATTGTGAAGGAAACCCTCCTTACAAATGGACTAAGGTGATAGATAAAGGTGCTTATCGCGGTTCGCTCAACCAGATTGCGATTTGTATGTCCGCATTCAAAGATGCGCTGTATGTAGGGACTGGTATTCAAGGTTGCGGTATTGATACTGAAAATAATATCGGCCCTGCTGCCTCTGAGTTAATCCGAATCTTCCCTGACGGTAAATGGGATCTGATCGTTGGTAAATCTAGGAATACACCTGATGGAGTAAAAAAACCTTTAAGCGGCCTTCCACCAGGATTTGGTAATTTTTTTAACGGGTATTTTTGGCGCAGTGCGGTTCATGATGGATGGTTGTACGTCGGCACATGCAATATGTTTAGTTTGATGTTACCGTGGCTATCCTTACAGCGTTGGTCAATGCAGTCACGTCGTTTGGTTGAGCAAGTTGGTGTTGAAAATATTGTAAACAGCCAGAGTGGATTTGAGCTCTGGCGTAGTTGCGACGGAGAAAACTGGCTTCCTGTAAACAAAAGAGGCTTTGGTAACCCTTACAACATTGGTGTGCGAAGTTTGGTTTCGACTCCCTATGGGCTTTTTCTGGGTACGGCTAATCCTTTTGGCCCAAGAGTGGCAGTCAGGCAAAATGGGCAGTGGATATACGCAGATAATCCTCTTGGAGGTCTTGAGGTTTGGTTGGGCTGCAACTAAAATAGAAAAAAGGCTAGCTTTGCTTGAAGGAAGTTAAAAATGTCAGCCAGTTATACCCAAATTCTATTTGGATATTAACCTGGAACTCAAGTTGGTGGCAGTCGTCTCCTTTTGGTAAGCATCTACAATCTTAGCTTTTAGGGCAAAGAAAGATGTCAGTTCACTTTCTGTTGAAACTCATCATGTCTCTAAACAGTACCCAGTCTCCCCAAAAAATTGCCATTACAACTATTGTGGCTATTATTCTGGTTTTGGGCTTGTTAACCTCTTGTAAAACTATGCAAGCACAGGAGGAAAAAGCTCCTATCAGAGAGCGGATCTTGGAAAGAATACAACAGAGAAGAAACAACAGAGATCTGAATAACCAAGCGGGTATATCAGGAACAATAACGCTTCAGGGGATGCAGCGTACTTACTACCTGTACGCGCCGCCTTCTTACAGATCGAATCGGCCTATGCCCTTGATATTAGCGTTTCACGGTGGCCGAGGACAAGGAGAGAGGTTGGCTCAAACTACTGGTTTCAATGATTTGGCAGACAGAGAAGGTTTTATAGTTGTTTATCCAGACGGAATTGACAAACATTGGAACGATGGAGTAAATACTCCCGGTTTTGATTCAAGTATTGATGATGTGGGATTTGTGAAGGCTTTGATAGACGAAATCGGCAGAAGTAAAAACATAGATCGCCGTAGAATATATGCTACTGGCATATCGAACGGTGGTTTTTTTACCTTGAGACTGGCTTGTGAAATGTCCGAGCGGATTGCAGCTTTTGCACCAGTAGCTGCTACTATGCCAGTTAAGCTGAAATCCAAGTGCAATCTTAAAAAGCCTGTCTCCATATTGATGATCGGGGGTACGAACGATAGATTTGTCCCCTGGGAGGGCGGTCAGGCGATTAAAGGTGGCGACGAAATAATGTCCGTGGTTGATACTTTTGAATTTTGGAAGCAACAGAATGCTTGTGTTTCCAGAGAACAAGTTAATCGCCTTCCGAACAATGCTCCCAGAGATGGTACACAAGTTGAAAGTTCCACTTACTCAGGTTGCCGTGCTAATGCAGAGGTTAGACTCCTGACGATAGAAGGGGGCGGACACACTTGGCCGGGAGGTTACGGTCAACCTCGTGCTGTGGTTGGCCAAACCAGTGGGGATATTAATGCCAGTGAAGAAATCTGGAATTTTTTCAAGCGCCACGCTCTGCCGTAAAATTAATCCAGGCTAAAAGCTCATTCATTTTGAATCATCCACCGCCATGAAAGTGAACACCACTTACGAGCCATATTCCCAACAACCTGAATATCTTGACGCCAATAGAGAGTTGCTGCGTACCCTGTCTCTCGATTCGGTGAGGCAAGTGCTAGATTTAGCCTGTGGTACTGGAGTGATGACCAGCTTACTTTTTGAGTTAAAGCCAGACATAAGCGTTATCGGGATAGACCTCTCGGCTCAGTCGTTAGAAATTGCGAGAGAAGACTTTCAACAAAAAAAACTTTTAGTAGATGACAAAACATCTTTAGATGCAGTTTTGAAGTCTGGTAAAGGCAGCGTGATGCTGATGCAAGGAAGTGCGGATGAGCTTCCTTTTGAGTCGGAAAGCGTGGATTTGGTGGTTATGGGTGGTGCTATCCATTTAATTTCGGATAAGCACAAATTACTCAGTAATATTCAACGAGTATTACGCTTTGGTGGAATGTTTACTTTCAATACTGTGTTCTATGTCGGCACTTATCCAGAAGGAACGGAAAAGGTTTATACAGAGTGGCTAAAAGAATCGTTAGCAGTATTGGAAAAAAAGAATGAAGAGTTACGTGCTGCAGGGAAAGAGACGATAAAGCGCCAACGAGGAAAAGTGGGACGGGCTTTTGATAAAGGATGGATGTCTCCTAGCGAGTGGGGAGAACTTCTGAAGATTCACGGTCTTGTAGTCAACCGAGAATATCAGCGTTCGGTAATGATGACGAAACAAAGTTTTGAAACAGTTGGCGCTTATGGTGGGCTTTCCGAGGTTTTAATGAGCGGATATCCAGTAGAAATTGCTAGCGAATGCTTACAAGAGGGAGCCAACCGTGCGTTCAGTAATTTGGGAATCACAGAAATTCCCCGCTACTGGTTGGAGATCGTTGCGGTTAAGCAACGATCTAATTAAGTTTGGAGATGTAATTATTTCGGCTTTTGGGCACGAACAACTATATAGTCGCCACCAACCATAAGTTGATTCCTAAAAGCTTTTGCGTATTTACTTATCCTTTCTTGAGCGTCATCTGTTGGTGCCTCTACACTATCCAAATGGTCTGCAAACTGAAGAATTACCTTATCTTTGATTGAGTAAATCTTCATAGGATCGAACCCTGCTTCTTGAAGATATTTTTGATAAACGTCAAGGCTATAAATATTGCGATCGTTATACATTTTTGCATCAGCAGACAAATATTCCCTGATGCGTTCTAAATTGTAATTAGACAAATTAATGCCTGGTGATGGAATAATGTCAGTCATAGCTAGAACTCCACCTGGTTTAAGCACCCTGAAAGCTTCGTAAAAAAAGTCTTTTCTGGTGTTGAAATGAAAGGCACATTCGATAGCCATGACCTTGGTGAAAGACTCTGATTCAAAGTCTAGATTAGTGGCATCTCCAAACTTGATTTCAATTTTATCTTCCAAATTTTTCTGTTTAATAAGTTCTGTACCCAG
>NZ_JACJUP010000537.1:0-4453 GCF_014748295.1 Planktothrix sp. FACHB-1355
ATGGGGTGGTTTCCATTTTACCCATTTATAACCGCTGTGTTCGCTGAGTTCGATCTTGACTTTTTGTTTGAGCCATCCCAGAAATATCACCACTGTTTTGTTGACTGTTTCACCGTCATATCTTTCGGCGGACCTTAGGTAGGTAGTGGTGAAACGAAATTCGCGATCGAGTTCTAAATTGCTGGCGGCAATACCAGTTTCCTCATGCAATTCGCGGAGGGCGCAACTCCACTCATCTTCTCCAGGTTCCATATGACCTTTTGGCAAGTCATAGCGATGGGGTTTCTGCATGAGCAAAAAACTTAACTGGGGTTCAGTACGCATAACAATTATGCCGCAGGATTTGATTTGTTGCATAGTTGCACTCACTCAATTATATCTGCTTGAGATATGCGGGCGGAACATTATCCACTAACCAAACTCCATTATCAGAACAGTAAAATTCGTAACCATCCCGGTGCATTCGGGTAGCGTCTACTGCAAAAACGACTGGGTTTCCGTGCCGTTTGCCCACTGCTTTTGCTGTAGCAATATCTGTCGATAGATGGACGTGGTGTCGTGACATTTTGTTAAGCCCGTTTTCCAGAATGGACTCGACGGCGCGATGTCCTGTACCGTGGTATAGCACATTTGGAGGAAGAGTGGGTTCTAATTGCAAATCGATTTCGACACTATGCCCTTGGTTAGCCCGAATTAAAGTGCCTGTGGTGTCGAAGGAAAACCGTTTTTTATTGTTTTTGGCGACTACTTCATTCAACTGGTCGGGGGAGATGGGAAAGTTGTGCTTTGCAGAAGCGGCTAGTAGTTCATTTACGGAAACCCAACCTCCTTCTGCAAGTTTGAGGCCAATTTCTTCGGGAGTGTGACGTAGGTATTTGCTCAGATATTTGCTGATTTTAACTAGACGAGAATCGTTCATAAGCCAGTCATTTTATTTTACATTACCAGTTTGACAAGAGGTAAAGCCTCCACTGTACCGAGATATAATACTAAGAAGGCCAATCATTTTCCAGGTATCGCTTGATTAAACTTGCGTGTGATAAAGGCTTTGATAAATTATCTAGATCGCAGTTAGTTTCGTAGTCTAATAATAATAATGTCTTGTCTGCACTAAGCTGTTGAATTTGAGAGAGAAAGTTCTGAAGGCAATTTTCCAACACCCATTTATATGAGGGTAGATAGATGGCGCGACGCGCTTCTGCGTAAGATAACAATCGCTCTCCTGTTAATCCAGCCCGATGACCCAGCACTTTTCCGTGAGTGCGTTGGGTGCGCTTGATACCTTTCATGTTAGTTATCATCAGTTTGCTAGGGTCTACATCGGCTGACTCGAAAACTTTTAAGCCTTGCCAGATGCCTTCGACTGTCATGCTAAAGTATCCAGGCGAAAAGGGAACGGGAATGTTACCGTGAGGATAAAATGGGCTGAATCGAATCCAAGGTTCCGAACCGCGAGAGGTAACGTCAATAATAGTAGCTTCTCCATAGTGTTTGCGTAAGTTATCGATCGAGGTGCGGCGACTTTTCACAATTACTGGCATAGTTTGTGCGGCTATCTCCCCATCGCTCAAAGACGCGCAAGTGTTTGTTTTATAGTGTACTACAATTCAGGGAGAAAAGATTTGCGATCGCAGTTCGATGGAAGTGCAGCCCAGAAACCCGGTTTCTTCGTAGCGCCGGAAAGCACCCACAAGCCCTTGCTACATATCGTTCATATTTTGACTTGTAAAGAATCTTGAAGAATTGCGATCGCTTCTCGTGCGTAACGAACGGTACGGGCTAGATTTCTGGCATTTTCGGGAGTCAGCGCGTAATCGCCGGAGTGGGTAACTGCGTGACGTAAAGATTCCACCTCTTTCAGTTTTTTTCTAGCAGCAGTTTTGTTTGGGAACGCACCGAGATTAAGGGCTGCATCTCGCTTATCGCAAAATTCGGTAACGCTGGCTTTATCCATTGCCATATTGTCGTTTTTCCACGCAATCCATCTCTGTTCAATTATAGTCGATCGACTCTCAGAAAGAGTTGCCAGCCATTCGTTTTCGTCTGGATATTTTTGTCGCAACCACTCTGCTAAAAGTAGTTCGACGCAAGTAATTAATGCGAATAGTACGGGACGGACGGCGAATTTTTGCAAGTCGCTGAGAGTGACAATTCCAACGATGCGTTTGCCATGAAGGATGAAGCGGAAAGGTTGATTGTCGGCATCTTCGATAAAGGAAAGCAGACTGGCGTTAGCGGAAATGATGATTGATTCATCGATTTTTTGCATGACTTCGCCTACGGATATTTCCACCCGATCGAGGCTGGAAGTTTGGCGATGGAAAACGCCGATGATGTTGTCGCGATCGTTAACTGGAATATAATCAAATTCTTCTAATTCAGGATTTGCCAAAACTGATTCTACTGTTTCATTTATATGGCAGTTTTTGAGGTCAAATGTGGCAATTAGGGCGATGTGCATCCCCACTTCTAGGGCAGAAAGTGCTTGATTTACACCTCCAGCTAAGGGGAAACTAGCCCAAGGTTTTACAGTCATCTTTCTTCACTCCCTTATTTGCATAATTTGAAATATTTTTACATTGTTTATGGGGTGCGTTTAACGCACCCTAAGCTACTAATGCAATTCCGTACCTTCTTGACGAAGCAGGTAGCGATCGCTTATCAGTTTCAGCACTACTCGACCGATTTCTGGATGCGTTCTTTCGAGCGTTGGTTGCACGATAACGCCTTCCATCATGCTATTAGGATTTAGTACGCTATTGGCATTATTAAACTGAGATATTGCTTCCCAACTGTAAGCACCAATATAAAGTACAGGTACTCTCGGCAGATTAAATTCTTGGCAAAACGCTACGAAGTCGGGATAATTTAGGAATTTCCCTTCTGTCCGAACAGCAAATATAACTATTCCAATTTTACCATCTTTCAAACCATACTTGATATCCTGCACGCCGTAAATTTCTCCAAAAACTTGCGTATTTTTGGGGAATTTATGGAGGATGGGGTTATCGTTGTACGCCCGCACATAAACCAGAGTTTTGTTATTTTCGTTGTTTTTCCAAAAGTAATGGTGACTGCCAATGTGAGTTATACCTTCAGCATCTACTAAAACGCTGAAATTCGTTCCGTGAACTTTCTCGGTGACAACAACTTCTTCGCCATCAAAGAGAATATCTCGGTAGCGCTTCAGGTTTTCGGGACTGGGGAATTTGTATTGACCGATCGCAGTTTCCATATCCCCGTTCATCGTTTGGGGAATGGGGTATTCGTACTTGGTTACGCCGAAATGTTCCGTGCAGTCGTCCCCAACATTTCCCGCAAAGTTATCGCCAACTGGAATGAGCAAACCTTCAGAGAAAATTCCCCGCAGTTTGGCCGCCCGCAGTTTTTTAGAATAGTAAGGACGAATCCCGAATTCATCTAGAAAGCGATCGGGGATAACGCTGTCGATCGGAAAGTAAAATGCTAAATCGCCTGGTTTAAAATTTCCCTTGGCGGCGATCACCTGATACGCCATCCCTTCAATAGTGGCGATGTCTAGTCGGTCTGCATTGGGATGAGGTAATACATTGTTGATTTTGACAACTTCTACTTTAAAAATGCTCATGGGATATGCCGAATACGAGTTTTTAAACTTTTGCGGAAAAACTTAATATTTAGCTTTGGCAATTTCTTACCCTTTGTTTGAACAGAATACTGTTCTACGAGTTGCTGCTGGACAGCTAGGGCGATCGCCTTGTAAACCGATCGCATATCAGTCATAACGTTACCTCCAAAAATAAAAAATTGTTTAAATTATTTTTCTGATTAGGGTGGCCGAGGGGTAAAGCACCACAGGGAGGGATTGCCTACGTGACTTGGTTTCGATAAAGTATTCCTTAATTGCGAGCGCGACTCAGTATAAAAAATCGACATTATAAAATCATGCAAACTTTCTCGTCTCCGCAACATCCTGGGTCAATAACATCCGTCGATAATGGGACGGCTTGTGCGGAATGCGACTCAGGCGATCTGTCATCATTACCACGACGCAGACCTCCTACTAGCGGAGAATCTGGGTCATCGGATGGGGGAAAATCATTTATGCAGCCTCGAAAACAGTTTATTAATTTGATGGAGGAGTTGGTACTCAAAGAGGCGATCGCGCAGATAGAGGAATTTGAAGCTACTAGCGACTGTTTGCTGGATATCGGCGACATCGCAGCTTATGCCCTCAATCGCTTGCCGCCGTTGTATGCTACGACAGACGAAGGTGCAGACTATCAACGCCAACGTGCGGAGGAAGAACTTCAGGAGACGATCGCCCAGAGGGTAAGTGAGGCGATTTCCCGTTACTTAGAACAACCAGAAACTTTGTTAAAAGGGCAACCTTTGGGCAAGAGTTCTCCCAAAGAACTTTTCAAGCAAATTAGTACTTTGCTGGAGGCTAACTTGCACAGATTTGAACAAGACG
>NZ_JACJUP010000538.1:0-4443 GCF_014748295.1 Planktothrix sp. FACHB-1355
TGCCAGTACTCCTACTTCTACACCAGCACTATCTGAAAGATTTCTTATAGTTCTTCCCAGTTTTTCCCTAGCCAGCCTTGCATAAATACTTGGCCCAGCACCAGTTGGCTCCATAACCTGCTCTGGGGAAGGCCAATAGAGCTTTTCGTGAGCTAGTTCAAGTAATCCAGAGTTCGGCATACTGTTGTTGAAGCTGCATCAGCGTCTAAAACAATGAGGCTACAAGCTACCTGAGAGTTTTTTGCTACTTTGCTACGTTCCCTCAATTGTATTACAATTTCGGTAAGGTTTAATAAAACGTATTCTGTTTCGTCAAAAAAGTAATACATAAGGTTCTGCATAACAGAATGGCTATCATAGAAGGCTTTACAAGACGGGAAACTCAGGAACTAACAGGGACAAGCTCGAATCGCCTGCAATACCTGGAAAGATCGCAACTGGTAATACCCCACAGAATTGGCACGTCCCGAAAGCCGACGGTTATTTACACTTGGGAACAGGTGTTAGAAATTCGGGCGATCAAAAATCTGAGGCAAGAGATTTCCCTTCAAACAGTGAGAAAAATTATCAAATTCTTAGACGAGAGCGGGTTTGACGACAGTTTGCGCGATAAACAGTTGGTTGTTATTGATGATGATGTATTCTGGGTTCAGCCAGATTGGACAGACTTTCCTGAGAAGATGCCTTCAGTTCTGAGAGTGGCGGGGAACAAAAGCAAAGATGTCGGTCAGTACGTCCTGCTGGTAATTCCTCCCTTGTCTGAAATTGTTAACGAGATATGGACAGCGGCAGAAAAATCCCAGGCAGTCGATTTTGAGAGCTTTAAGCAGCGGGCTAAAGCCAAACCTTCGAGAGCAGCATAAAGCAGTCACTCCCCAACTTATGCTATTAAATAGTCACCATTCCTGAGTAATGTACCACCTAAACCACGCCAGACAATAAACAGCGATCTCCTTAAAACTAAATATAAGATCGATACGCTCAGTAACCTGCCTTTAGAGTAATGTCTACATAAGTATGGAGCTAAGCGGACTCGAACCGCTGACATCTTCAATGCCATTGAAGCACTCTACCAACTGAGCTATAGCCCCTTTCGATGCTTTTCTATATTGCCTTAATTCTCCCCATGTTGTCAAGTACCTTTGCCGCAAATTTCCTTAATAAAGCGGATAGGTGTGCTGACTCATCTGGGCTATGTAGCCCATGCAGCCTCCGATGAGGAAATATACTACCAACATAGCGGCTGCGGACATGGCTACCAAAGTACCGGCGAGCATCAAGGAAAACTCTTGGCGATCGAATGCCTGTTGCATCAGGTGCAGCGACCAAGCCACTAGAGCCACATCAAACATTAGAATAGCAATCAACATATATTTACGAAATGTAACAGTTTTATCTATTCTAATATATGCCACGGCTGGCTCGATCGGATGTGGCGAGGGCTGAATCTGTCTCAGTGTATAGTTCTTAGATGCTACAGCACCCGGGTTGGCACGTGATGGGATGTTAAGTAAGTTTTAATTTCTGCTACGGAAAGTTGCCCGTAATGTAACAGGGATGCTAGCAGTGCGGCTTCCGCTTTACCCTCCGTGAGGGCGTCGTAAATGTGACCGCAGTTACCGGCTCCCCCGGAGGCAATTACGGGGATTTGCACGTTTTCGGCAATGGTGCGGGTCAATTCCAAATCGTAGCCAGCTTGGGTGCCGTCGGCGTCCATGCTTGTGACGAGAAGCTCTCCAGCGCCGCGTTGCTCGGCTTCTTTAGCCCAGGCGATCGCATCTAAGCCAGTATTTTCCCGCCCGCCCCGCACGTATACATCCCAACCTGGGTTATTGCCGTCTTGTCGCCGTCTGGCATCAATTGCTACCACGATACACTGATTGCCGAAGCGATCGCTGGCTCGATCGATAAAACCCGGATCGCGTACCGCCGCTGAATTGATGCTGACTTTATCCGCTCCGGCTCTTAACAATTGTTTAATCATTTCTAAGGACTGAATGCCGCCCCCAACTGTCAGAGGAATGAAAACCTGTTCTGCGGTGCGATATACCACATCGATGATAATTTCGCGGTCTTCGTGAGTTGCCGTAATATCGAGAAATACCAACTCATCCGCACCGGCATCGTTATAAACCTGCGCCAGTTCCACCGGATCGCCAGCATCCTTGAGATTGACAAAATTAATGCCTTTGACAACTCGCCCCGCTTTTACATCCAAGCAAGGTAAGATTCGTTTAGCTAGCATGGCAGTGTCTTGCGCTCCCCAAGTGATGATATTTAGAGACTATCGGAAAACCAATATTTAATTAATATAGATTTATAGTTATGGCGATAATTTCCTCCAAACAACAGCCCATCGAACCAGACCCCAAACCGAAGCAGCGTCGGGAGTCAAAGGACGATCGCAAAACTCCAAAAGCATCGCCAAAACTGGATTTACTGCAACCAACCGCAACAAGCGATGAAACCGACAAGCTGGAAGAGGGACTCAGACCCCAGCGATTTGCGGATTATATCGGTCAAAAAGACCTGAAAACGGTCTTGGAAATTGCCATCAAAGCAGCTAAAGGTAGAGGCGAGACGATGGATCACTTGCTATTGTACGGCCCGCCCGGTTTGGGCAAAACCACAATGGCACTGATCCTGGCGGCGGAAATGGGCACCACCTGTAAAATCACAGCTGCGCCGTCTCTAGAACGTCCGCGAGATATTGTGGGCTTGCTGGTGAGTCTCAAACCGGGTGAAATTTTGTTTATTGACGAAATTCATCGCCTGACGCGCATGGCAGAGGAACTTCTCTACCCAGCGATGGAAGATTTTCGAGTCGAAATTGCGATAGGTAAAGGTCAGAGCGCGAGGACTCGCAGTTTGCCGCTGTCGCCGTTTACTTTGGTGGGGGCAACAACTCGCGTGGGGTCGCTGACTTCGCCGTTGCGCGATCGCTTTGGTTTAATTCATCGGCTGCACTTTTACGAGCCAGAAGAATTAACAGAGATTGTACTGCGAAGTGCCGATCTTCTCAAAACTCCGATCGATCGCGAAGGAGCAGAGGAAATTGCCGGTCGAAGTCGCGGTACGCCGCGCATTGCCAACCGCTTGCTCAAACGGGTACGCGATTATACCCAAGTGAAAAATCTGGGGAAGATCGATCGAAAAATTGCCGACGAAGCATTAGAAGTCTTCAATGTCGATCCTCGCGGTTTGGATTGGACAGACCGCAAAGTGCTGAGTGTAATGATAGATAATTTTAAAGGGGGGCCAGTGGGAATCGAAACTATTGCCTCGGCAACTGGTGAAGATGTGCAAACAATTGAGGAAGTTTACGAGCCCTACTTGATGCAGATAGGATTTATGCTGCGGACGCCTCGCGGTCGAATGGTTACCCCAGCTGCTTGGCAACATATGGGTTATAAGTAGTTGAGATAAATTATATAAAGAAGAGGCTAAACTTATGAAAGAATTACTGACGGCTTTGGGTGGGATTTTGCTTGTTTTTATACTTTTAGTACTGGCTTTGGTAGTTGCGATCGTCGTTCTTTTGAAGGTTTTTCTACCCAAAGCAGCTAAGATGATGTCACAAGGAGCGGAAATCTGGCTGGATGCACAAAATTACGTTGATTCTGCTGTCTCGGAAATTATCAAAGACTGGAATTATTTAGAGCTATTGAAAAGAGCTACACCACAATTTCTTGAATCTGTGCAGCCTGAAGAATTAGAACGGGTTTTCTATTATTTTTTCCAACAGATAGGTAAACTGGAGTCCTACACGGGAGCTATTTGTAATGGAGTTTCTGGGCTGAACAAACAAGAGTTTGGCCAATTAATTGTCGGTGATTATGTTGCACAAGCAAAATTTACCAAAAAATCAGCTAAAATAAAGGGCCAGATTATTAAGCAAGATAATCAATGGTTTATTAATACATTCACTATTAGTAATGAAGGGATTACACTGGTGTTAGGATTGACAACTACTCCGGAAGCATTAGAGGAGGCATACAATAAAAAAATCAAGCTGGAAGGATTGCTTAAATATGACGATTACAAATAATATGTTGAGAGTTAAGAAAAGCAATTTATAAAAAAAACGATTATATATGGTGTAATGTAAGTAAAGGCTGACTGCTGACAACAGTCCATACATACTAGCCCAAAACACAACATTAGCTTTTGCGATCGTTCTATGATTCGTTGCATTCTAACTTTACTGACTGTACTGCTTGTTGCTATTTCAATTGGGTTTGTTAATATCTCGCCAGTGATGGCACAAACCGAAGCGCCACCTAGTATTACTGAAACAGAAACGCCATCAAGCGTCAGCGAAACGCCATCGAGTATTACTGAAACGGAAACGCCATCGAGCATTACTGAAACGGAAACGCCATCGAGTATTACTGAAACGGAAACGCCATCGAGTATTACTGAAACAGAAACGCCATCGAGTAT
>NZ_JACJUP010000539.1:0-4442 GCF_014748295.1 Planktothrix sp. FACHB-1355
AGTAAATACTTACCTTTTGCAACGGAACTGCGCCAATTAGCCAAAGGCTTTCAGGTCAAACAAATTCGGGAATTTCTCAAAAAATATAGAGGAAGCAACAAATGAGCGTTCAAAAACTAGAGAAAGGGATTATTTTAATTGTAGATGACACGCCAACCAATTTAAGCGTGCTGTTCGATATGTTGACAGCTTCTGGATTCAAAGTGTTTGTGGCGGAGGATGGCGAAGATGCGATCGAACAGCTAGAATATTGCCCGCCCGATCTCATTTTGTTGGATGTGATTATGCCGGGAATAGATGGGTTTGAAACTTGCCGCCGCTTGAAAGCGAATGAGTCAACTAAAGAGATTCCCGTAATTTTTATGACGGCGCTTTCCGATACTGAGGATAAAGTTAAAGGTTTGAATCTGGGCGCTGTGGATTACATTACTAAGCCATTCCAGCATGAAGAGGTATTAGCCCGTGTCAGCATTCACTTGAACTTACGGAATTTGGCCAAGCAACTGCAAGAGCAAAATGTTGTTTTGCAACAGGAAATTCAACAGCGTACAGAAGCAGAACAAGCGCTTTTGAACCTGACATCGGAATTAGAAAGGCGAGTGGAGAAACGTACTGCTGAACTTGCACAATCCAATCAGTTGCTGAGCAAATTCAATCGACAGTTGAAACTAGAAATTGAAGAGCGTCGGCAAGCAGAGGCGGCATTGCAGCAATCGGAAGCTAAATTGCGAAACCAAGCCCAATTTCTCGAACAAGCTTTGCGGGAATTACAGCAAACTCAGACGCAACTTGTACAGAGTGAAAAACTGTCTTCTCTGGGGCAGTTGGTTGCTGGTGTAGCTCACGAAATTAACAATCCCGTCAACTTTATTTACGGTAATCTCACCCACGCGCATGAGTATACCCAAGGCTTGCTAAAGCTCTTGAATCTCTACCAGCAGAAATTTCCCGATCCTGGGTCTGAAATTATTGAGGAGCTGGAGGCGATCGACTTGGAATTTTTGGCTGAAGACTTGCCGAAATTGCTTTGTTCGATGCAGGTGGGAGCGGAGCGCATTCGCCAGATTGTGCTGTCGCTGCGGAATTTCTCCCGCTTAGATGAATCGGATATGAAGCAGGTGGATGTTCATGATGGCATAGAAAGTACGCTACTGATTTTGCACAATCGGCTGAAAGCTAGGTCAGACCGTCCGGCTATTCAAGTAATTAAAGAATACTGTCCGCTCCCTCTTGTGGAGTGTTATGCGGGTCAACTGAACCAGGTGTTTATGAATTTGGTGGCTAATGCTATTGATGCCATTGAAGAGTCATTTACCATTAATCATTTGTCGTTAATAAACGATAAAAGACCAACAATAAGAGAGCAAGGACAAATTCGGATTCAGACCGAAATCATAAATCGCGATTTTATTAGGGTGACAATTGCTGATAATGGCCCTGGGATGACGGATGAAGTCCGCTTAAAGATTTTTGACCCCTTCTTTACAACAAAGCCAATCGGTAAAGGTACTGGTATTGGGTTATCAATCAGCTACCAAATTGTGGTGGAGAAACACGGTGGACAACTGAAGTGTGTTTCGGTACCAGGACAGGGGACGGAGTTTGCGATCGAAATTCCCATTCGCCAGCCAAATCAGCAAAATCCCTTGCTTCAGCAAGCTTGAAGTTAGAATTGTGCTTTCTATGACCGCAGAGTTCAAATTAACGTCGATATGTTCAAATTAAAGCTATTTTTTGTGCGATCGCCTGTTTTTACAAGTTTTTACTCAAGTTCGTCATGTTTAAGTAGAATGATGGTTTTCTTGTCCAATACTTAAGTTTTTTTAAAAGGCAATAATATTTTTTATTTTTCTGTCATTCTAAATACTAGAGCAATTTTTTAGGTCACTGAGATTTTTAAATTCTGCTAATATAAAAATATATCAACTATCTGCGACCATAACAGAAATGAGCATTACTATACCAGGTTATAAACTCAGCAATATCATTCATGAAGGTGTCAATACAGTTATTTATCGGGCGATAAAAAAACCGGAAGAAACACCTGCGATCGTCAAATTGCTCAAATCTGAATATCCTACACTTGAAGAAATAACTCGCTTAAGACATGAGTATAAAATCCTGCAACCGCTGGAGATAGAAGGAATTGTCAAAGTTTACTCCTTGGAAAACTATGGCAACGGATTGGCAATGATATTGGAAGATTTTGGCGGAGAATCCCTAAAAAAAATCCTGACAACGCAAAAAGTACCATTGATAGAATTTTTTAACATCGCTATTCAGATCGTATCAACCATAGCCGATCTACACAAAAACAAAGTAATTCATAAAGATATTAAACCGCATAATATTCTAGTTAACCAGGAGAACGGACAAGTCAAACTTATAGATTTTAGCATTTCATCGCGCCTATCCAGACAAAATCAGACCGTCAGTAACCCAAGACAACTTGAAGGCACGCTCGCCTATATGTCACCAGAGCAAACTGGTAGGATGAACAGGTCGATCGACTATCGCAGCGACTTCTACTCTTTAGGCGTCACATTTTATGAAATGCTAACAGGTCAGCTGCCATTTAATACAGCAGACATTCTGGAACTCATTCACTGCCATATCGCGCAGATACCCGTAGCCCCCGATCGGGTAAATCCAGAAATTCCAAGGGTAGTTTCTGACATCGTGATGAAACTCTTGTCCAAAACTGCTGAAGAGAGATATCAAAATGCGCTGGGACTAAAAGCCGATTTAGAAAAATGTCTGACTCAGCTACAGACAAGCGGACAGATTAAAAACTTCATTCCCGCTCAACTAGATTTACACAGCCAATTCCTCATCCCGCAAAAACTTTACGGGCGCGATCGCGAAGTGCGAACCCTGCTAGACGCCTTTGAAAGAGTGAGTTGCGGTAGCACCGAAATCATGCTCGTTTCTGGTTATTCAGGCATTGGAAAAACGAGCGTTATCAATGAAATTCAGAAACCAATTGTGCAGCAACGGGGTTACTTTATCTCCGGCAAATTCGACCAGTTCAAACGCAATATTCCATATTATTCGTTGGTGCAAGCTTTCCAAGATTTGCTGAAGCAACTCTTAACTGAATCAGAGGAAATTTTGGCGAGTTGGAAAGAAAAACTCTTAACCGCCTTGGGAGATCGAGGTAGAGTCATTATTAATGTTATTCCCGAACTTGAGTTAATTATCGGGTCTCAGCCCAATGTTCCCGAAGTGGGGCTAAATGAATCCCAAAACCGTTTTAATCGGGTTTTTAAACAATTTGTTAACGTATTCGCCACCAAAGAACACCCGCTGGTTGTATTTTTGGATGACTTGCAATGGGCAGATTCTGCTTCTTTAAAGTTAATTAATTTGCTCGTAACTGATTCGGAGAGTGAATATTTGTTAATGATAGGAGCGTATCGAGATAACGAAGTCAGTTCGACGCATCCTTTAATGTTAACTTTAGAAGAAATAGAAAAAACGAGTGCGATCGTCAATCAGATTATTTTGGGGCCTTTGGATTTTAGCAACGTCAAGGAATTAGCGAGCGAAACTATTCGCGATCGAACAGAGCGTTCCCAGCCTCTTTGTGAGTTACTTTTCAATAAAACTCAAGGTAATCCTTTCTTCTTAACCCAGCTGCTACAAACCCTCTATGCCGAAAAGCTATTGACATTTGACTTCAGTGCTGATATGTGGCGGTGGGATATAGGGCATATTCAAGCGATCGGCATCACGGATTTAAATGTAGTCGAACTGATTGCTAGAAATATCCAAAAACTGTCACCAGAAGCGCAACAGGTTTTAAAATTAGCGGCTTGCATTGGCAACCGATTTAATTTAGACGTGCTGGCTGTCGTCAATGAAAAAAATCAGTCAGAAACGGCTACGGATTTGTGGGAAGCGCTTCAGGCAGGTTTAATTCTGCCTCTTTCTGAAGCTTATAAGATTCCGCTTGTATTTGACTTCTCCTCAGTAGCCAGCGGTTTTGAACAACTGGCAGATGACAAGCGATCGCTGACAATTTCCTACAAGTTTTTGCACGACCGGGTGCAGCAAGCAGCTTACTCTCTCATCCCAGAACCCGATAAAAAAGCTACCCACCTAAAAATCGGCGAACTGCTGCTAAAAAATACACCAGCAGACGAGATAGAAGAAAATATCTTCGATATTGTTAACCAACTGAATGTTGGGGTTGAATCCATTACTGACCGGGAGCAAAAAGATGAGCTAGCAAAATTAAATTCGATCGCCGGAAAGAAAGCAAAGGCTGCAACCGCTTATCAACCTGCTGTGGTTTATCTAAACGTAGGGCTGAGACTCCTCGCGCAAGATAGCTGGAAGAGTCAGTATGACCTGACGTTGGCTATTTATGTGGAAGCGACGCAAGCCGAGTACCTCAATCTCAACTTCGAGCGGGCGAAAAATCTTTCCGATATTGTTCT
>NZ_JACJUP010000054.1:0-12581 GCF_014748295.1 Planktothrix sp. FACHB-1355
TCAAACTCGCGAGTTTCGCTAGCTGCATTTTGGCGAATTCCTTTAATTTCTCCAGGATGCTGCACCGATAAAAATAAAGTTTGTCGGTCTTGAGTAAAGAAGGGCCCTGTGGTTTCGCAATCCATCGGGCCCATACCGAACAGGTAGGCGTTACCTGCGTTTGGCCCAGAAGTAGGAATATACCAAATCGAGTTGTTGCCAAAGCAACCTCTTCTGAAAGGGTCGCCCGCATCGTTAAGTGCTGCTGAGGAGATATCGGTAACCATCCAGACGTTGTTATCGCGATCGATCAGCAGGTTGTCGGGATTGGAAAAGCCAGCCCCACCCTCGGCGGGTTCGCCACCCATCGCTAACATCTGCCAGCGAAAGGTCATCGCCGCTGGGTCGTTGTTATCTTCCGTCAGACGCATAATCCAGCCGAATTCCCAAGGGCTTTCTCCTTTCGGCCCCTTGAAAATGCGCTTGTCTGGGCCACCTTCGCCCCCTGGCGAACCGGAAGTGAAGGTGATATAAAGTGAGCCATCGCCTGCTATTTCTGTGTCTTCGGGACGCGCCGTGGAAGTTGCGCCAGCTGCATTGGCAGCAAAGTGTGCATCGATGAGAATGGCACCTTGTTTTTCTTGGGCGTTACCTGTGTAGAGGTCGCCCAGAGTCTTAAACTTTTGTTTAAAACTGTTGACTTCTGCGTCTGTTTTGGTATTAAAAATACCTCCTTCCGGACGTTTGGGGAGGGGGAGAGATTTTCCCTCCAGGTTGCCGGGTGGGACGGGATTGACTGGGGTGCTGGGTTGAAGTGCAATCCAGCGTCCGGTGCCATCTGGGTTAAAAACGGCGGCATAGAGCATTCCATCCGCGAGTAAACGGGAATTGGCTTTGTCTTGCGGATTGCTGACGATGCCCTTGCTGACAAATTTATACAAGTGTCCGCCACGCCGATCGCACCCCGAATAAAATGCCAGCGGTTTGCCAGATACAACGCGAATGCCTACAGCTTCGTGCCTGTAGCGTCCCAACCAGCTATGTTTGGTGCCGTAGTCGTTTGGGTTCGCTGGGTCTACTTCCACAATCCAGCCATATTTGTTACCTGCTAATCCCAGTACGTTACCTTGGCCGAACAATTCTGCTTCGCCGATCGTGAAAGGTAGCTGGCTGGGGTCGAAAGAAGTACCATCGGCGTATACTGGTTCCGGTACTTGAATTTGGAAGTTTTCTTCGCCGCTGAGGACGGTTCCCCAAGGTGTTGTCCCGCCAGCGCAGTTGCCAAATGTGCCGATAATGCGATCGCCCAATTTATCGATATACCCTTCGCCTTCGGTTTTGCGAAACACAAATGCCGCCGGCCCGCTAATCTTTAAATAGCGATCGTCTTCTAAACCGGATATACCGCTGATGCGGCGATCGACTTGAGAATTTGTTCGCACCCATTTGCCATCTGGATTTTTGCGAATTGAGATGACGCCGATTCCCTGATCGATCAAAGCTTCTTGACAAATTGCCTTGATTTTGGCTTTCAGATCGTTATCTTCCGGAGGTAAACCAAACGCATTAATTCCATTTTTACCAGCAGCTTTTACAGCAGCTTTTACCTCCGCAAACGGCAAATTCTTCTGGATTACCTGCTGATAATTTTGAATCCAAGGTATAGGGCTGATGTACTCAAAATTGATACTCAGATAACCTTCATCTTTTCCAGTTTCTATAAAAGACAAATAGTCATTATTATAGCCAAAACGAGATTTCCCTATTCGATCTCCCCAAGCACCAATAATGTCATAGGTGAAATTTTCTGGTAGTAAGAGGTCATCCACTACTTCGTAAGTGCTATAATTCGGCACTTGTTCGGCAGATGAAATTTCATCGATTTCCAGAGGCATTGGGCCTTTGACTGGCTGGAAGATGAGGTTATTCCCAGCGAATTTTTTCCTGTTTGGTAAGAGCGTAGCCGCTGCGATCGCACCTGCACTCGCTCCTAACAATAACAAGAGTTCCCGTCTTTTGAGCTTCATAAAAGCTTTATTTTTGGAAGATAAGCAACGAACAGGCTGGGAAAAAGCTACAGCTTTGTACCCAACTTTACTATTCTAAGTTTAGGAACTGGTAAGATTCAGGTAATCTTGAGGTTAAATAAATTTTCGATTATAGTGATTCGCCAGTCGTTAGTAGCCAGTTGTCAGTCGTCAGCAGTCAGTCGTCATTGTGCCTCAACACTATTATTTTTTTGACTTTTGACTTTTGACTTTAACTACCGATGTCCCGTGACAATATAAGCTACTCGTTGACCTATATTGGTGGCATGATCGGCCATCCGTTCCAGATGACGAATCACCAGAGCCAGCAAAAGAATTGGTTCGACAACTCCTTTGACATCCCGTGCGCTAGCTAAGCGCTGGTAAAGAGTTTCGTAAGCAGTGTCCACAACGTCATCCTGCTGCTTAACCTGTCGTCCACCTTCTGCATCCAAATCTGCCAAAGCGACCAAACTCATTGCCAGCATAGCCTGCGCTTGATGGGACATAGCCGCTATTTCTGGCAAACAAGCATGAGGGGGATAAGGAAACAATTTAATCGCAATTTCTGCTAAGTCTTTGGCGTAATCCCCAATACGCTCTAAATCTCGCACCAATTGCATATAAGCACTCAGGATACGCATATCTCTAGCAACTGGAGCTTGCAGGGTCATCAAAGTAGCGCTATCCAACTCGATTTTGCGATAAAACTGATCGATTTGTTTATCGAGTGCGGGAATTTCCTCTGCGGCTGCTAGATTGCGATCGAACAAGGATTGATGGGACAGGCGAAACGATTGTTCTACCAAGGCTCCCATCCGCAAAACATCACCTTCCAAGCGCTTGAGGCTGCGCTCGAAGTGGTGTCGTTCTGGATGCGGGTTGAAACGAGAAGTATTCACCCTAACTTGTGGAAAAACCATATGATTGCGGTACTAGCTAGCTCCGAATTTAATTTCCAAGTGCTGAATTCCTCGTTTTTATACTTCGTGCTGATTAAAAAAAGTATTTTAATTTACAAAAAATTTCGGCTACTCAGCCAGACCGACTCATTCAGCCCTCAGCACTAACTTGAGGAGCGATCGCCTGTTCATAAGGTAATTCAATTTTCAGCCAAGCGCCACCGGTTTGAGGGTGATTTTTAGCTTGTACCGAACCACCATGAGCGAGAACAATTTGTCGGACAATTGCCAAACCTAAGCCGCTACCAGTTGTGCTGAGTATTCCGGAAGCTTGGGACGACGAACGTGGCATTTCGTCTTCGGGAAGGGGAGAAGCCGTTTGTCGCGTTCGAGAAGCATCGCCGCGATACAATCTCTCAAAAACATGAGGTAAGTCTGACTCAGGAAATCCAACACCTGAATCGATGATATTTATTTCAACAAGCTTGGCGACATCATTCTTTGGAAGTAAATTAACTTCGACTCGAATTTCACCTAAAGGCGGACTGTATTTAATACTGTTGTCAAGTAAGTTCAAAAAAACTCGGTGCAGTCTAGACTCATCGGCTTCTAGCCACAAAGAATCTGGGCCAGAATAACTCAGTTCGAGTTGTTTTGGCACGACGAGCGGTTCCAAGCTATGCCACACGGAAACGATCAGAGAGCGCAACTCCAGAGGTTTGCGACGCAGTTTGTTGCTGGAGTCAACTTCCAGCTGGCTGAGTTCTAACCAGTCTTGTACCAGATCGATGAGTCTGTTAACTTCTGGGAGCAGACGCTCAACCCAGCGACTCATAGGCGGTTGCAAACGGTCTTGCAAAGCTTCCGCCACTAAACGGATCGAAGTTAGGGGGGTTCTCAGTTCGTGGGCCAAATCGGAAACCCACCGATCTTGCGCTTGCGAAAGTTCGACCAAAGCTTGTCGGTTTTCCAGAAAAACGGCTACTTCTCCCTCTGGTAAAGGCCAACTAGACGCCCGTAGGGTGAAGGATCTAGCTCCACCGACAGCCTGTGCGTTTGGGTAAGTTGGATGAAAAACCCATTCTTGCTGACAGGGTTGTTGCCTTTGACGAGTTTGTTCGATTAACTGGTCGAGTTCGTAAGAGCGCACTAACTCTAGCAGCAAGCGAATTTGTCCGGGTTCCCATCGGTCTAAGTTTAAAAGCTGCCGCGCTTGTTCGTTGCACCAAAGTAGTTGGTTTTCTTCATCCACGATCAAGAAACCGCAGGGTGCGACTTGAAGAAATTCCTGCCAAGTTTCTAGCTCGATTTCCAGGTTTTGTCGATATCGATCGGCTAACAAAATTCCTCGTCGCAGGCGGGAAATCAGGGGTAAGGCAGGTTGTGCCATACCCCCCCCATCGACCTGCGCTCTCAAATTGCGACCTATCTCTGCCCCGTTGCGGGAGGATGTCAGAGGACTAAACTTTGTATCTGCGGGGAGCGATCGCAACAATTGCCCCAGCTGTTTGTAAAGCCAAGCCTGCCAACAGAGCCAAAACCCAAGCCCTATCGCTAGACCGAGAAAAAAAGCAACTACGCTCATGCTAATCGGTTAAAAGGTGATTGGTAAAAAGGTAATCGCTAATTGGTAATTGGTTTTTTTGCCACTACCGGTTATCTATTACCCATTAACCATCTAAACCTCCAAAGGGGACTCCCGTTACAGCAATAGCTTAACAGGAGAAGAATTTGGGGCAACAAGTAGGGTTAGATGCCCTACTTGTTGCCAACTAATATCACTTCCGCTATAGTTACAAGTATATAGCGGAATATGTTTATGTTGTTGACTCAAACCAACAGACTTAAACTGAATAGAAGCGAGCAAAACGTTTTGAAACAGTTGTGTCGGCTGTCTAAAAACCTTTACAATGTCGGGCTTTATACAGTGCGGCAATACTTCTTTACTGAGCGTAAGCACTTGCGTTATGAGGGAGCTTATCACATCTGTAAAAGCAACGAAAACTATAAATTGTTGGCAACAGATGTCGGACAACAAACACTTAAAGTAGTAGACCGAGCTTTTCAATCTTTTTACGGACTCATTCAAGCCAAGCAACAAGGTAGGTTTGATGCAAAAATCAGCCTCCCTCGCTACTTGGATAAAGAAGGATATTTCGCTCTTATTATTCCGATTCGTATCAGACAAAAATTCCCAGACGGTCGATTTATGATTCCGACTTCTAGGGAATTTAAGCGCACTTACGGGTCGGTCTACGTTGAAATACCGGAAAGATTGAGAGATAAGCGAATTAAAGAAATTCGCATTTTGCCCAAATTCAAAGCTAGATTTTTTGATGTTGCTTACATTTACGAGCAACCAGAGGAGGTTGTTAATAAACAACAGTCTAATCAAATATTGGCTGTCGATTTGGGACTGAGTAACTTGGCTAGTTGTGTCACCACAAAAAGTCAATCTTTCATCATTGATGGTCAAAGATTGAAATCTCTCAATCAGTGGTATAACAAACGTAATTCCCAATTACAATCTATGAAAGACTTGCAAGGTATTAAAGGGATTACGTATCAACAAGCTAGATTGACTGATAGACGCAACCAGAAAGTTAGAGATTACCTCAACAAAACTGCAAGGATACTGATCGCTCACTGTATTGAGCAAGGAATTAACAAAGTTGTTGTGGGTTACAATCTGGGGATTAAACAAGAAATTAATCTCGGACACCGCAACAATCAAAACTTTGTTCAAGTTCCTATAGCCGTACTTAGACTCAAGCTGCAAAGCCTCTGTAGTCGTTATGGTATTGAATTTGTTGAGCAAGAAGAAAGCTACACCAGCAAGGCAAGTTTTCTCGATAATGACAGCATCCCGATTTACAACGCTGACAACCCAACCGAATATAAATTTTCTGGTAAGCGAGTAAGAAGAGGTTTGTACCGCACTAAGCTTTGTTGGTTGGTCAACGCTGATATTAACGGGGCAGCTAACATATTGAGAAAGCATTTAAGTAAGCAGAATGAAAGTAATTTCGGACTGTCTAGAGGTTGTTTGGCACAGCCTTTAAGGGTGAAAATCTCTTAAGAATCTCCCGTCAAGCTGACGCTCTGACGGGAGAGTGTCAATGTTGCCATTAGCCAAACCGATAACCAAAACCGCGAATTGTCACAATATAGTCTGGATGGCTGGGGTCTTTTTCCAATTTTTCTCGCAGCCACCGAATGTGAACGTCTACCGTTTTGCTGTCCCCGACAAAATCCGGCCCCCAAACGTGGTCGAGCAAATGCTCCCGCGACCATACGCGCCGGGGGTAACTCATAAATAATTCTAAGAGGCGAAATTCTTTAGGGGCAAGGCTGACTTCCTCACCTCGCAGCATGACGCGACACTCTTGGGGATAAAGGAGAATTTCCTTAAACTGCAAGACTGGTGGTTGAGTTAAACCGCTCAAGCGCTGACGGCGCAGCAATGCTCGACAGCGAGCGACAAATTCCCGCATACTGAAGGGTTTGGTGAGATAGTCATCCGCTCCCACTTCTAAACCCAACACGCGGTCTGTTTCGCTTCCTTTGGCGGAAAGAATCAAAATCGGTACTGGGTTGCCTTGTCGCCGCAGCAAGCGACAGATATCCAAACCGTTGACTTGGGGCAGCATTAAATCCAGGACGACTAGATCTATGGGGGATTCTGCCGGTTCGGTGTAGATAGTCTGCAACAAGGCGATCGCCTTTTGTCCATCTGTAGCGGTTATAACTTCGTAATCTTGCTCTTCCAGGGCCATTACGATCATTTCTCGGATCAGATCCTCGTCCTCAACCACGAGAACGCGGCTTTTTTGCCCGATTTCTGCCCTAGAAGGAGTCTGAGTTAACTCAAGCGAAAACATGATTTAGGAACTTTGTATGTGTCTAAGTCCACCAAAAAGATAACGCGATACGGCCCTGTTGTTGAGGATTATATGGCGAAATCGCATAAAAATTAAACGATGCGAAATTATGGTAAAGAAAAAGGCAAATTCCAATACGATCGAGATGCCAATTGCAGACTGGCGTCTGACTGGCTAACCCCGTTAGTATGAAGTCTATACTTTAGTTTGACCGGGCAATGCTGCTGCATTTATGTACTTGGCCTGAAGTGGAAGCTTATCTGGAGCGATCGCAGGGTATTATTCTTCCGATTGGTTCGACGGAACAACACGGCCCAACTGGGTCGATCGGCACGGATGCGATTTGTGCGGAAGCTGTTGCCCGTGGGGTGGGGAATGCGATCGACGTTATGGTCGGCCCTACAATTAATGTGGGGATGGCACTGCACCACACTTCTTTTCCCGGTACGATTTCTCTGCGACCCAGTACGATGATTCTGGTGATTCGCGACTACATCAGCAGTTTGGCTAAGGCTGGGTTTACTAAATTTTTCTTTATCAACGGTCACGGAGGAAATGTTGCTACTCTGAAGGCGGCTTTTTCCGAGACTTACGCTTATTTGGCAGATTTAAATTTTCCTAATGCCCACCAGGTACGGTGTCAGGTGGCCAATTGGTATATGTGTGCCAGCGTTTACAAGTTGGCAAAGGAGTTATACGGTAACGAGGAAGGCACTCACGCGACTCCCAGCGAGGTGGCTTTGACTCAGTATGTTTATCCGGAAGCTATTAAACAAGTGCCTCTGTCACCGGAAGTGGGACGCGGTTACCCAATTTACGGTGCGGCTGACTTTCGTCGCCACTACCCAGACGGACGCATGGGTTCTAATCCTGCTTTGGCAACTCCCGAACATGGGAAGCAGTTTTATGATTTGGCGGTAAAAGATTTAAGTAACGGGTGTCTGGAATTTTTGAGCGCTGATTGAAAAGTGAATGCGATCGGCTATATGGCAATTAATAAAGCTACACTGATGCAATCGGTTATTAATCAATACAAAAAAACTGAATTTTGTCAATGGCTTGTTTGCTGCCGATCGCTCGCTCACAATTAATGCTTACATTAGCGAACGGCTTTATCTTGGCTAACCTGTAGATAACTTCCTATAGAGAGAGCGATATCATGGATACATTCTTAAAGCAATTATTTAGCTACACATATAACATAGTTACAGCGCCCATAGAAATCGGCGGAACTTCTGTATCGCTCAGTTCGATCGTTAAACTAATACTTTGCATACTGGCGGTCATTTTCCTGACTCGGGCTCTCAAGAATTTCCTCAAGAAATATGTGCTGACCAGAATGGGGATTGATGAGGGAAATCGAGAGGCAATCTCCACAATTATCAGCTATGGTATGGCAACGTTAGGCTTTGTAGTTGTACTGCAAACCAGTGGTTTTAATATTGCTTCTTTGGCGGTCATCGCCGGCGGTTTGGGCGTTGGTATTGGCTTCGGTTTGCAGGATATTACGAAAAACTTTGTGTCGGGTCTAACTTTACTGGTAGAACGCAAACTAAAGCTGGGAGATTTTATTGAATTTGATGGAATGTCGGGATATATCAAAGAGATTTCGATTCGCTCTACGATTATCCGGACATTTCCTGGTGGAGATGTGGTAGTTCCTAACAGCGAACTGGTTAATAACCGGATTCTCAACTGGAGTTATGAAAACTTTATGGGTCGTATTGATATCCCGATTGGGGTAGCCTATGAAAGCGACCCGGTGTTAGTTACAGAAACGCTGTTAAAGTCTGCCTATATGGAACCGGCAGTCTTACGGGAACCGCCTCCCAGAGTTTTGTTTCTGGGATTTGGCGATAATAGTTTAAATTTTCTCCTGTGGGTATGGGTAAATAGAATTGATGACAGAATTACGATTAAAAGTTCTTTAAATTTCATCATCGATTATAATTTCCGCCAGCAAGGAATCCATATTCCCTTCCCTCAGAGGGATTTGTGGCTCCGCAATCCCGAAGTATTAAATGGGATGGGATCGTTAGCAGTAAGAGATACAGAAAAACAAGAAGATGGCGGAGATGTTCCTCAATTTGTTAAGCCACAATTAGCTACCCAAATTGCTAGGCCATTAGCGATTAAAGATTTGCTGCGCCAAGTAACTTACTTCCAAAATTTTACAGATTTAGAATTGCGTCAATTGATTGAGGTCGGCTATAGAAAACGATTGGCAGCCTCGGAAATTTTGTTTCGAGAAGGCGATCCGGGTGATGCGTTTTATATTGTACTTTCCGGTTCCGTAGAAGTTTTTGTTGCCAAGATTAACAAACATCTTACTACGCTTACTACAGGACAATTTTTGGGAGAACTTGCCCTCATGTTGGGGATTCCCCGCACGGCTACAGTTCGGGGTGTTGAAGATACTATTTTGTTTGCAATTACTAAGAAGGGTTTTGAAAAAACATTGCAGTCTCAGCCGGAATTGTACGATGTGATTGTGCAAGAGTTAGGCAAACATAAAGAAGAGTTGGCGCAGCGACAAAAGCAGCTGCGGGAAATGGGATTGGTAAATGAGGAGGAAGATGATAAAAATCCGATTGATTGGATGCGGAAACGTCTGAAAAATCTGTTTAATCTGCAATAGGTTATGCTTACCAAGCTGTTTTACAGTCAGCTTGAGTTCATTTAAGGGACATCCCCATCAGCTTTAGCACTCGGATGTCCTCAATATCTACATATTCTGAGAAGGGGTTTATATGAGCGCACATTTTCCCACAAATACATAATACTACCAAAAAATAAAAATTGCAAGTGCGATTGCAAAAAAATAAACGCAGATGAACTCTTATCTGCGTTTATCTGCGTGCATCTGCGGTTAAAAATTACTCCTCCGTATCTTCATCTTCATTGTTATCCTCATCCTCATCGTCATAATCACCATCCCCACCACTTTGAGGCGGCATAGCAGCGACGATCGCATCGATCACTTTTCCCACGGGTATAATTTCTAACCCCAATTCGCCAAACTTTTGGCCTTTAGGAACGATCGCACGCTTAAAACCCAGTTTTGCCGCTTCTTTCAAGCGCAATTCCATCTGGGAAACGGCGCGAACTTGTCCGCCCAACCCCACTTCCCCAATTAAAACAGTACTCGGATCGACAATGCGATCGCGGAAAGATGCGACAATTGCGATCGCCATCCCCAAATCTACCGCCGGTTCTCCCACATTCAAACCACCAGCAGAAGCAACATAAGCATCTAATTTAGATAGAGGAATTCCCACCCGTTTTTCCAATACCGCCAGAATTTGCAGCAGTCGGTTATAGTCAACACCAGTAGTCGATCGACGGGGAGAAGCGTAACTGGTAGGACTTACCAAAGCTTGTAATTCTACCACAATCGGGCGCGTTCCTTCACAAGCAACCACAAGAGAAGTTCCGGGAACCACTTCATCGCGATTCCCCAAAAATAATTCCGAAGGGTTAGAAACTTCTCGCAGTCCTCGGTCTACCATTTCAAACACGCCAATTTCGTGCGTAGCGCCAAAGCGGTTTTTCACAGAACGAAGCAAGCGGTGAGAGGCAAAGCGATCGCCCTCAAAATACAGTACCGTATCTACTAAATGTTCCAAAACTTTCGGTCCTGCGATCGCGCCTTCCTTCGTAACGTGACCCACAATCAACAGCGTAATATCCTCCCGCTTCGCCAATTGCATCAGCGCCGAAGTACATTCCCGCACCTGGGTTACCGAGCCTGCTGCGGAAGTCAAATTCGGTAAATAGATAGTCTGAACGCTGTCAATCACCGCCACATGAGGCTTGAGCGATTCCAACTCCTTGAGAATTTCTTCCAGATCCGTTTCCGCTAATACGTATAAATTAGCACCATCAACTTTTTCCTGGATATTTTCCGAAGCAACATTCTCCCCCTCTCCCCCGCTCTCCCCCGCTCCCGCTCCCTCATTTTCCTCATCGCTCACGCTAACCCCCAACCGAGAAGCCCGCAATTTCACCTGTCGGCCCGACTCTTCGCCGCAGACATAGAGAATGCGATACTGGCAAGACAGGCGATTGGCCACCTGAAGCAGCAGCGTGGACTTGCCAATTCCCGGATCGCCGCCAATCAGTACTAAAGAACCTGGGACAATACCGCCACCCAGCACGCGATCGAGTTCTTCATAACCGGAGAACCAGCGCTCCTCCTGTCCGTCAACAATTTCCGGAAAAGTGAGAGAAGCTCGTGGTTTGGCGGGTTTTGGAGCGGATTTGGGATTCGATCGGCCAACACCTTGCCAATTTACCCTTACCGGGCCTGCTGCTGGTGCAGACGACGTAAATTGCTCTTCCAGACAGTTGTAAGTGCCACATTCCGGACACTTACCGAACCATTGGGAAGTCTCTGCCCCACATTGATTGCAAATGTATAGAGTTCGTGATTTTGCCATTGTATATTTTGTTAAAGAATCTAAAACAAGGCTCGTAAATCTTAAAAAAGCTTGAAATCCAATCGCGGTGAGAGCTTCGGGCTTAAATAACCGACTGAGATGGGGTAATATTTTAATGTAATGGTACTAAAAATTAATGTTCGGAAACGCTACAAATTAAGGAGCATTGAGAAACTTGGAAAGCCATAAAGAAAAAATTCTGGTGGTGGACGATGAAGCCAGCATTCGCAGAATTTTGGAAACTCGTCTGTCAATGATTGGCTACGATGTCGTTACAGCTGCCGACGGCGAAGAAGCCTTAGAAACATTTCGTAACGCTGTTCCCGACTTGGTAGTTCTGGATGTGATGATGCCTAAGCTAGATGGCTATGGCGTTTGTCAAGAGTTGCGAAAAGAATCCGACGTGCCAATCATAATGCTAACAGCTTTGGGAGATGTGGCCGATCGCATCACCGGTCTGGAGCTGGGAGCCGATGATTACGTTGTCAAACCCTTTTCTCCCAAGGAGTTGGAAGCTCGCATCCGTTCCGTGCTGCGGCGGGTGGACAAAACCGGAGGCTCAGGGATTCCCAGCTCTGGTGTTATCCATGTGGCGAATATCAAAATTGATACCAACAAGCGACAAGTCTACAAAGGCGATGAGCGCATTCGCCTCACCGGTATGGAATTCAGCTTGCTGGAACTGTTAGTCAGCCGTTCTGGAGAAGCGTTTTCGCGATCGGAAATTTTGCAAGAAGTATGGGGTTATACTCCAGAACGCCATGTAGATACGCGAGTCGTTGACGTTCATATTTCGCGACTGCGGGCGAAGTTGGAAGATGACCCCAGCAATCCAGAGCTGATTTTGACGGCGCGGGGTACAGGTTATCTGTTTCAGCGGATAATTGAGCCCGGTGAGGATGGCAAGTAGTTCTCGGTCATTTGTCATTTGTCATTAGGGAAGTATTTATGACAACTGACAACTGACAACTGACAACTGACAGCTAACAACTGACAACTGACACATGACAAAGGACAATAATCAGGTATTGCGGCGGTTGCCGATCGTTGTGGGTGTGTTGGCAAGCGCTTTGCTGGTATTGAACCGCTTGATGACGCCAGAATTGACGGCTTCTCAAGCTCGTTCGGATGTACTGGGCGTAATTTTGTGCGCCCTGCTGATCCTGACAGGGTTACTATGGCAACAAGTACAACCGCGATCGCCCGATGCTGTCCGACTAATTGGCGAAGAGGGTTTGGAACTGGCACCTTCTTTGCCAGAAACGGTGAAAACCGAGTTGGCGTGGGCGTCACATTTGTTACTTACCAATACCGCGACGCGATCGCTTGTCGTTTGGTATGCAGGTAAAGTGC